>JAMOOX010000001.1 GCA_027065045.1 Campylobacteraceae bacterium
ACCTGCACCTAACCATTTAGAGACATTAGCAACTAAACCTTTTGAATATATGGCATGTGGCAAACCTATGATTATGTCTAATTTTTCTTATTGGCAAGATACATTTAAAGATAGTTCAATATATGTTAACCCTTTATCTTTTAAAGATATTAAAGAAAAAATAGAATTTATGATGAATAATCAAGAGTTAATGAATAATATGAGTAACTTGAATAAGAAATTATCAAAAGAAGATTATAATTGGGAAAAAGAGAGTCAAAAATTATTAAATCTATATCAGAAGTTAATCAAATGAATATCCTAATCACAGGAGGGGCAGGATACATAGCTTCTCACCTTACAAAACAACTATTAGAAGATAGCACTTACAATATAACTATATTAGATAACCTTAGCACAGGCTACATAGATACAATCACTACTCTTAAATCAATTAGAGATTTTGAATTTGTAGATATGGATTTAAAAGAGTTTGATAAAATATCTAATTTTTTAAAGAGTTCTAATTTTGATATAATTTTTCATTTTGGGGCATATATTCTGGTAGAGGAGTCTATCTCTAATCCTCTTAAATATTATATGAATAATACAGTTAATACTACAAATTTAATTAATTGTGCTATTAATAGTGGTGTTAAAAAGTTTGTATTTAGTTCTACTGCTACTTTATATGGGGATGTTGAGAATATTCCAAAAGATGGATTAAATGAAGATTTACCAACTAATCCAATTAACCCCTATGGAACAAGTAAATTAATGAGTGAACAGGTCTTAATTGATAGTGCTAAAGCCAACAGTGATTTTAGATTTGTGATATTTAGATACTTTAATGTAGCTGGTGCTGATATATATTATAATGAAAATGGAGAGTTAAGCCCACGATTTGGTCAAAGGCTTAAAAATGCTACTCATCTTATCAAGGTGGCTTCTCAGAGTGCTTTAGGTATTCGTGATAAGATGGCTATTTTTGGTGATGATTATGATACTATTGATGGTAGTGGAGTGAGGGATTATATTCATGTAGATGATTTGGCTTCTGCTCATATTAAGGCTATTGATTATTTGGATAATATCTCTAATCCTAGTGATATTTTTAATATTGGGTATGGTAAGGGATTTAGTGTAAAAGAGGTTATATCTACTATGAAGAGTGTTAGTGGAGTTGATTTTAGAGTTGATATGGAGGGGCGTAGAGATGGCGACCCTGCGATATTGATTGCTAATAACTCTAAAATTAAAGCTAAAATGAGTTGGCAACCAAAATATGATGATTTGGAACTAATTTGTAAAAGTGCTTATGAGTGGGAGAGGAGTAGATAAGTTATATATGAAAAGAGATAGATACAGAACAATTATAATAGGTGCAGGTGTAGCAGGGGCAAATATAGCATATAATCTATCCCAAATGGGTGAAGATATATTAGTAGTTAGTGATGGTAATATTGCTAGTAGTGCTGCTGGGGCATTTGTATCTCCTAAAATTGGTAAAAGTTCTCCTCTTAAATCTCTTACAGATAGAGCTTTTGAGTTTGCAAGGGAATTTTATATATCTACATTTCATAAATATTATCATCAAACGCAGATGATACGACTACCCAAAGATATGGCAGATAGTGATAAATTCAAAATTTATAGAGAGGCTAATAGTTCAAAATTTAGAGATATAACCCCAAAAGAGCTAAGAGAGATAAATATTAACTCACCATATAGTGGATTTATATTTGATGATGGTGGTGTTTGTGATAGTGATATTTGTGATGAGTTATTAAATGGTATTAAAGTTGTTAATTTAGAGGTTAGAGAGATTATAAGAGTTGATGAATTATGGCAAGTAGGGGAGTATTTAGCTAATAACTTGATATTAGCTACTGGCTATAGGGATAATCTATTTGATATGGCATATATGGGGATAGGTGCTACTTATGGTTGTAGAGGTGATTTTAAATCAACTCTAAATATTCCTATATCTCTACATAAAAATGTCTCAATCTCCAAAAACTTTGATGGTATTATCAAAATAGGTGCAACTCATAAAGATGAGAGTATAAATTTAATGATAGAGAAAGCTTCTCATCTAATAGATGGCTCTAAAATAGAGCTTATATCTACATATTGTGGTAATAGAGCAGGTTCAAGAGACTATTTCCCATTAGTTGGTAGAGTCGTAGATACTCAATATATGCTAGATAACTATCCAAATCTTAAAAAGGGTACAAAACACCCACTTAAATATATAGATAATCTTTTTATTATCAATGGGCTTGGTGCAAGAGGATTTGTATTAGCACCATTAATGGCAAAGTATCTATCTGATTATATGATAAATAATATTGAGTTACCAAAAGAGATAAATCCAGATAGACTATTTTTTAAGTGGTGTAGGAGATTAACTCCTTAACTGTCTATTTTTGAAATTCATCTTTTGAACTTTAGTAAAATAATACATAATAAGTAGAGGCATTAGATATAAAAATGGTGTAAAGATTACTGTACCTTTGGCAAGTGATGATACAAATATATAAAATAGCATATATTTCATAGTCAATATAAAAGTATTATTACTATTTTTAATCTTTCTAGCAGATAGATAAGAGATAATAGCAGGGATTATAAATAATAATAATATTCCAAATGTTCCATATACAAAAGTAGCACCTAAAAGCCCAATATCTGGTGGAAAGAAATATCCAAATTTTGAGAAAAACCCATCATCCCATTTAGCACTTAAATATCCCACTCCATGAATTATACTCATAGGGTCGCTATCAAATCTCTCCATTACTTTATGAGTCTCATGTATTCTAGCATTAGCCGAACTATCTTCTGATTCTCCACCCGAGAGTACAGTAAAGAGTTGTCCAAACATAAATGCCATACTTGCCAAAAGAGCAGGATTGACTATTCCTAATAGTGTGATTAATATTATAAGTGCTACAACAGATATTATTATTTTTTTGACAAATAGTGTAACTCGTAGTTCAAAAAATGAGAAGACACCTAGTGTAGCAAGGGTTAAAATCATAAATGTTCTCCCTTGAATAATCACAACAATGTAGTATAAAAAAACTAAAAAAGCCATTGTATATTTTTTCTGTTTTTCAAAAGTAGCTTTAATAAAATAATATATCACTCCAAAAGTAATAAAATATGAGTTAAATTTATAACGAAGCCCTCTACCCTCTTCAAATGTTACAAAATTTGGGCCACCAGTACCTATATATTTATATGGATTAACAAAAAATATAAAATAAAAAAATATTGCGATTGATAACCAAGTGATAAACACAAATAGTTTTTCCAATTTTTCAAGAGAGAGTTTATTAGAACTCAATAGATAATATATATATACAGCAGACCCCATACTAAACCATAATCTTTGAGATGCTATACCAAACATCATAGGTTGCCCAAAAGTTACATAAGCTACCGTACCACTATATATAGGGATTATAAAAGATAGTAGAGAGTAATATAGTATTACACCATCTATTTTCATCACATAGTGCATTCTATTTATAAGGTATAGTAGTATAAATACAATAGTAAAACCATATATCAAAAAGTGTAATTTACCAAAAACTGGTTCTAATGGAGTAGATTGATAATATTTTACTGACATAAGAATAGTAAAAAATGCCATCACAACATATTCATCTACAAATCGTTTTTTTCTATTTTCTATAGATTACTCCTATAGTTTAATTATCACGCTAAATTAAAAATTTTTACAGAGATTTTTAATCATCTTATATCTTAATATTATATTTTTTATAAATTATAATATAAGTAATATAATGATTTACTTAAAAGTTTTATTTAAAGGTTTTACGCGTTCCTCCTGTATGTAAAAAGAGAGAAAAATTAAATTTATGGTAAATAAGTATTAATATCAATATTATTTATAATAATTTAAATTAAAAAAGATATAATGGTAAAAAATAAAGTAATTATAAGTATTTCGTATAAGAAGAGGGGATTGATGTTAGATTTACTCGTAGCTAGACCTACTGGTATAGAATTAAAAGTGAAACCTAATAGATTAATTATAAGTAAAACTAATTTAGATGGTATAATTTTATCAATTAATGACTATTTTATTGAGATATCAGGTTATAGTAAGAGTGAGTTAGTAAATAATTCTCATGAAATGTTACGGCATCCTGATATGCCAAGAAGTATATGTCAAATAGTATGGAATAATGTTCAATATGGTAAAAGATTTAAAGTTATAATGAAGCATCTTGCTAAGAATGGTAATCATTTTTGGTTAGTTTTGGATATAGAAATTAAACGAGATTCAAATGGTACAATAAGAAATTATCTCGCTTATGGTGAGCCTATATCAAAAAAGAGTACAAAATTATTTGAATATTTATATGCTAAAATTAAAAATATAGAAAATATACATGGCGTTGATGCTGGTATAGAGTATCTATTTTCGTATTTAGATGAACATAAATTAACTTATGATGAATTCATTGAAAAATCTCTAAATAAAAAAATTAGATTAAGAGATTATTTAAAAAATACATTTAAAATATAACTATTTGAGGGAGTAAATATAATGTCTAAGAAGATAGAACCAATCAGTAAAGAGATTAAATTGAGTTTTAAGAAATATATTGTAAGCAAAACAAACCTAAAAGGTGTAATTATCTATGCTAATGATTATTTTACTGAAATTTCTAAATATAATGAGGTAGAATTAATTGGTTCTCCTCATAATATTTTGAGGCATCCTGATATGCCAAGTATAATATTTAAACTTATATGGAATAGTATAGAAAAAGGTAGGCACATATCGGCAATTATAAAGAATAGAACAAAGGATGATGACTGTTA
>JAMOOX010000002.1 GCA_027065045.1 Campylobacteraceae bacterium
TCTCTGGTGTTGTTGTATCTTTATCAGTCTCTGGTATTGTTGTTGTATCTTTATCAGTCTCTGGTATTGTTGTTGTATCTTTATCAGTCTCTGGTATTGTTGTTGTATCTTTATCAGTCTCTGGTGTTGTTGTTGTATCTTTATTAGTCTCTGGTGTTGTTGTTGTATCTTTATTAGTCTCTGGTGTTGTTGTTGTATCTTTATTAGTCTCTGTTATTGGGACAAGAACTGGTAAATCTGTAATTGGCATATCTGGTTGAGTTGAATTATCATTATAATCATCATTATAATCATGTACATTTGTATTTTTAAGAGCTACTTCTCTATCAAAATAGAATGTAGCAGAATCTTCTGGTTTATCACCATCTTTACCTAAAACAATAAATCCATCTTTCATAGCAGTTGCAATATTTTGAACTTCTAAAACATCTGTACCATCTGGAGCTCTAAGTACTAAAGTATTATCAAAAGCTTTTAAACCCATAGTATATTCAACCTCTCCGCCATTCTCTTTTTCAAAAACAACTAATTCCTTCATATCTTTAGTAAATATAATCTGTGTAAATGTTTCATAAGTAGCATAAGGTGTTATCTCTTTTTCATTCATCCATAGAGTTTTACCTGCAAGAAGATTTATAAGTTCAGGAGATGCTGGTTCATTATTAGCTTTTGTAATCTCTTCAAATTTTTTACCTATCTCTTGAATTAATTTATCACTACTTGCTTTAAAGGCTTTTATCTCCTCTTCTACTGGTAAAAACTTATCTTTCATTCCTGCTTTTATAAGTATATCAGCTATTTTTTGAGCTACGGCATTTATATCATTAGCATTATAACCTACAATATCTAATATCTCAAATGAATGCATTAATTCAAAGTTAGTAAAGAAATCATCTTTAACAGCTCCACCTTGAGCATCTTTAATAATTGCTTCTCCGCTCTCATCAATTGAAGCTGTTCCATTAATCACAAAATTTTGTAATCCACCAATTTTAGTACCTAATTGTTCAGTATGTTCTAGTGGTGCATCTCCGATAAACTCTTTGATTTTAGAAGTAACAACTTGTACATCTACTTTTGCTTGTGTTTTATCTTCATCACTAAAGTTTTTATCTTCATCAATAATTCTATCAAAAAGTTTATCTAATGTTTTATCTGCTTCTACTTGTTCTCTTTGATAAGCATCAGCTAGTTTAGCATATAAATCACTAATTAACTCATCTTTTGACTGTAGTGTTTTATTTACATCTTGATTTTTTTCTTGTGCTTTTGCAAGTCTATCTGCTAATACTTCTAAATTCTTTTGTAAATTTAAGTTGGCATTTAATAGTTCACTATTACCATCTTTTGCCAATGCAATAGGGTCAGCCCCTAAATCTGTACCCTCAGGTAATTCCATCATCTCTCTTACAGATTTTTTTGCCTCTTCATGAGTAAGGTTTTGTTCTCTTACTAATGACTCTACTGCTGTTGTTGTAGGTGTAATATTTACAACACCCTCTCCTCTAACTGCTCTTAATTTACCTGTAAAGTCTGAATTTGTATCAGCATCATATCCACCATATACTAAAAGTGGAGCTATAGCAAAGTTTTCATGTTTTTGTTGTTCAGGTGTTACACTTAATGCAAATGAACCATTCTCATCTGTACTTGTTACTGGTTCTACACCACCTGTAATATCACACTGATTATCCATATTCAAGTCTAAACATACTGTAGATTTAACTAAATATCCATCTACTGCTTTACCTGTAATATTTTGAGATGTTGTATCTGTTGTTGTATCTGTTGAACTACCACCTCCACATGAACTAAGGCTTAATGCTGTTATTGTTGCTAATGATAGCAAGATTTTTTTTGAAATTGAATTTGTCATAATAATATCCTTTTGAATTAAATTGATTTGTGTATTCCAAATTGTAGCACTTATTATCTTAAAGGAATATTAAAGTAAAGAAAAAGATTTATATTTTAAATATATAATCTTATAGATATATTAAGTAAATCCTATATCTATAAGAAAAGTTGAAACTATTTAAACCAATTTTTAACTCTACTAAGAGTCTCTTCAAATATATTAGAGTGTGGCTTACTCTCTATTCCAAAGCTCTCTTGTAGTTCTAATAAAAGCTCTCTTTGTTTATCTGTAAGTGATTTTGGTTTGATGATTTTAATTTGAGCGATAAGTCTTCCTTTTCTACCACCATGTACATCAGCTACACCCTTACCATCAAATATTATCTGCTCTTTATCTTTGATACCAGTTTTTAAGTCTAGTTTAAGTTCTCCATCAAGAGATGGTATAGTAATACTCTCTCCTAGTAGTGCTTGTGTAAAGAATAGTGGCACTTCTACATATATATCATTTCCATTTCTAATAAAATGCTCATCCTCTTGGACATTAAATACAATATATAAATCCCCTCTTCTACCACTCTTTGCCTTATTTCCATAGCCTTGAGCTCGTAGTCTATTTCCACTATCAACTCCTGCGGGAATATCAATAGTTATCTTATCTTTTACCTCTTGATAACCTTTGGCTTTACAGCTATTACATTTAGATTTTGCCTCTTTACCTATACCTTTACACTTTGGACACTCTTGTGCAAACTGCATAAATCCTTGTTGCATTACTACTTGCCCCTGCCCATTACAGTAGCTACAACTGCTCATTTTACCATCTTTTGCACCTGTACCACTACAATCTTCACAAGAGGTTTTATATTTAATATCAATCTCTTTTTTACAACCAAAGATAGCTTCATTAAATGCTAAATCTAAATTTATTTCAAAATCTAGCGTATATTTTTGAGATGGGTCTCTTTTACTATTTCCACCAAATGCAGAGCCTCCACCCCCACCACCAAACATATTATTAAATATATCCATAATATCATCCATATTACCAAAGCCACCTGCTCCACCTCCAGCTTGTCCCTCTAGCCCTGCTTTTCCATATTGGTCATAGATAGCTCTTTTTTTATCATCATTTAGCACTTGATAAGCTTCATTTACTATCTTAAAGTTATCTTCTGCCTCTTTATTATCAGGATTTCTATCAGGGTGGTATTTCATCGCTAGTTTTCTATAAGCTTTTTTAAGTACAGATGCTGTTGCATCACGGCTTACTTCTAGTACATCGTAGTAGTCTAAATCTTTCATATATTATATCTTCTCCATAATTAGTATTGTTTAATTAATTGTTATTATTTTGTTGGGCAATGCCCAACATACGAAGTAGAATTCTAACATAAAAAGTTAGATATTTGATTAAATTCTTTGAGGCATCTCATCTTTGAATGCTATTGATTGAGCTTTTTCTAAAATCTCTAATGCACCATCTAGTATAAAATCATTTGCTAGAGTTGAGCCTAAATCATCACAATGAGAAACTAATGCTGTAAGATTTTTATACATACTATGGCTACCATCAGGATAACCTATCATAGCTTGAAGGTTAATCACATCTTCATCTATTGTAGCATTACATGCAACAGGTGCTGAACAACCTGCTCCAATTTTGGATATAAAATCTCTCTCTATTTTACTACAAAGAAAAGTATCTTTATCATTTAATTTCTCTACAATCTCTCTAGCTTGTGCATTAGCACTTACTATTTGTATTCCAAGTGATGCTTGTCCCATTGGAGGTATCATCATACTAAGAGGTAGCTTCTCTGTATATGGTACATCTTTGATTAAATCTAATCTTTTCAATCCAATATATGCCAAAATTATAGCATCATATTGCCCCTCTTCTAATTTTCTAAGACGAGTATTTACATTTCCTCTAAGGTCTTTTAATAGTAAATCAGGTCTTACTTTTGATATTTGCATTCTTCTTCTTAGACTTGTAGTACCTACTACTGCACCTTTTGGTAACTCTTCTAATGATTTATATTTATGAGATAAAAATAAATCTCGTTGGTCTGCTCGTTTGCTAATAGCTACAAGTTCTAATCCATCAGGCATATATGAGGGGACATCTTTAAGTGAATGTACAGCTATATCAGCATTACCTGCCAACATCTCATCTTCAAGTTCTTTGGTAAAGTGTCCTTTACCACCAATAAGAGCCAAAGGTTTATCAAGAATTTTATCACCTCTACTTGTAATCTTATTTAAAATAATTTCCATATTAGGGTATAGTTTTAAAATTTCATCTCTTACAAAGTATGCTTGCCAAAGAGCTAAATCACTAGCTCTTGTTGCGATTGTTAATCTATTCATTACTACTTATTTAGCTTTAGGAGCATTTTTTGTAGCTGAAACTGGTTTTGGTTTTGGTAAGAATTCTAAATATCCATCTCTTTTTTTATCCCACTTATCATCTAAATATACAGTTGGCGTACCTGAAATCATAAGTTTTGAACTCATCTTTTCATCAGCTATCATAGCATCCATTACCTCTTTAGAGTTAAGTTCTCCTTTAGTTATAACAAAACCTGTCTGCTCTTTGATAGCTTTGATAATTTTATCTTCATTTGTCTCTTTTGGATTAATTTTCATACTATAAAACTTAGTAATAGCATCAATATCACCTTTTGTTTGTGCTACATGCATAGCTCTTGTCAAAGGACCAGATACTGGGTGTATTCTAAGTAGTGGTAAATGATAATAATATAAAGCAAAAGTATTTGGATTTTTTCGAACTGCTTTGAATATATCAGGCATTATATCTTGACAAAATGGACACTGTGGGTCTGAAAATATTAAAATTTTATGCTCTGCATTTGCATTTCCCATCAATAAATGCTTATCATCATAATACTCTTTTGTAGCATTTGGTCTAATCTCATTTCTATAATTTTTACCTGTTGTATAATCTACTAAAACAGGTGTAATCACATTTCTATTTACAAACATCATTTCTGGTACATCTACATCTTTTTTATTAAATGTAATATGAATATTTGTTAAAAACGCCTCCCAACCTTTAAGAGCAGGGATAGTTCTCTTCTCTAATATTTCTATTGAATTAATCTTTACCGAACCATTTTTTATAATGTTTCTTTTGACATATTTCATCAACTCTTTATCTGTTGGTGTAGCACTAAGACTTACTGAGGCTATCAGTGTTGCTGTTAATAACTTCGACATCAATGACATCATCACTCTCCTTGTTAAATGTATTATTTTTCGTTTCTGGTGTAATTTTAGCAATTAAATGTAAATAGATTGTATAAAAAAGTAAAATTATCCCAAATAAATCACTCAAAACCCCCGGGATAATTAATAAAACAGAACCTGCTAAGTAAGAGATACTAGCATCTCCAAAAGTCTTAATACTTAACTTACCCATAGATAAACCATTTATATTAGTGAGTAAAGCTTTATGAGATTGTTTTAATAAAATTAAACCTAGTAGCATACTAGAGATAATCCATAAAATACTATCTCCAAATCCTAATAGCATTCCCATTCTAATTGATGTGATTAATTCTAGTATAAATAACGGAAAGACTAATATCATCTATACTCTTTTTAGAACTTCATTAAGAAGATTATCTACTGATACTTCTGATTTTTCTAGTGTTCTTCTCTCTACTACTTCTACTAATCCATCACTTAGTTTTTTACCAAATATTACAGCAGTTGGTATTCCAATCAGCTCAAAATCTTTGATTTTTGCACCAAATCTATCTTTTCTATCATCTAAAAGCACATCAATACCTTTGGCTTTTAACTCATTATAAAGCTTTGTAGCCTCTGCTACCTCTTCCTCTTTTTTGATATTTGATATAATAATATTTACACTAAATGGAGCAGACTCTTTTGTCCAAATACACCCTTTATCATCATGATTTTGCTCTATTATACCAGCTAATAGACGACTTACTCCAATACCATAAGTACCCATTACAAATGGTTGTGCTTTTCCATTATTATCTAAAAATTTAGCATCTAGTGCATCTGAATATTGTGTGCCTAATTGGAATATATGCCCAGCTTCAATTCCTTTAGTCTCATTTAAGGCATCTCCACACTTAGGACAAACCTCTCCTGTCTCTACCTCAACATTTGCTCCATAGTTACAGCTAGAACATACTTTAATAGTATCCTCTCCTGAGTCTGCCAAAATCATAAACTCTTTGCTTCCACTCCCACCAATAGCACCACTATCAGCCTCTACAATCCTAAAATCAAGCCCAAGTCTTGTAAAAATCTTGCTATAAGTTGCTTCCATTAAATTAAATTCTCTAATCATATCATCACTATCAACATGGAAGCTATAAGCATCTTTCATCAAAAACTCTCTTCCTCTCATAAGCCCAAATCGTGGTCTAATCTCATCACGAAATTTTAAATTAATTTGATATAGATTAATAGGTAGATTTTTGTAACTTTTGATACTACCTTTAACTAAATTTACCATAGATTCTTCATTAGTAGCAGATAGTACAAATTCGGCTCCATGTCTATCTTCAAACTTCAAAAGCTCTTTACCATACTTATCTATCCTACCACTATCTTTCCAAAATGATGATGGAGTAACAAAACCTAAACTTACCTCCATAGCACCTGCATTATCAAGCTCCTCTTTGACAATAGCCCTAACCTTATCTAATACAATCTTACCAAGAGGAAGCATATTATATAATCCTGAACTATATCCTTGAATAAAACCTGCACGGATTAGGTATATATGACTAGGCAAAGAGGCATCATTTGGAGTCTCTTTGGTTGTTGGTATTAATATTTGTGAAAATTTCATCTTTTAAATATCCTTTGATTTATTATAAACTGATGTTATCACCCACCCTATAAATTTATAATTTTGTCTAAAATGCGTAACTATCAATTATAAAAAGTATATCATAAAGATAGTAAATCAATACTAAAACCTTTTTGAAATTTTCCCATTAAAAGTATATACACCCAATAATACCAAGAAACTCATAACCACCATAATCCCACTATAAATATGAGCAGAACTATAATCCATAATCTCCACCATCTCATAAATAGCCACAGAAGCTACCTTAGTCTCATCAGGAATACTACCACCCACCATCAAAACCACTCCAAACTCCCCCACAGTATGAGCAAAAGTTACGATTATAGCAGTAATCAAAGATGGTTTAATATTAGGTAGTGCCACTCTAAAAATAGTCTCTATTCTCCCTTTCCCTGCTAAAAAAGATGCCTCTAACATATTTTTATTAATTGATTCAAAACCTGATTGAAGAGGTTGTACCATAAATGGCAAAGAGTAAAAACAACTTGCCACCACAAGCCCTGTAAAATTAAATACAAGTGTAATATCAAAAGTATCTTTGAAAAAAGCACCAATAGGCGAATTTTGAGAGAGTACCACCAAAATATAAAATCCCAAAACAGATGGTGGGAGAACAATAGGTAGAGCCGTAATTGCCTCAATCAGTGGCTTAATTTTTGATTTTGTTTGAGATAGATACCAAGCAAGGGGTAGGCTAATTATAAATAGGATTATGGTTGTAATACCTGCTAGTTTAAATGATAATATAAATGGGGTTAGTTCTATTGCTTTTATTGTATCTATCATAATTAAATATCTAAATTCTCAAATCCCTCATATCTCTTAAATGATAAAAGATAAAGACTTTTTAATATATTTTCATCAATATTTTTTAATTCATTAAATACACTATTTTCAATTCCACTCTGTTCTATCTCTTCTAATGTTAATTTTATTGGGTCAATTAAGTTTTTATTAAACTCTTTAAGATTGATTTTGAACCTATATTTTTCTATTGTTTCCTTTACATGGTTAAATAGATTTATATCACTTATAAAACTTAAATTATATTTTCTCATCTCTTTTCCCTCTTTTAATCTCTCCAACAACTACCAGCTAGTACATATTTCAAAACCTTTTTTTTATTATATCAAAATCTAATTAATATTTTATATTTATTCACTTATATAGAGTTCATAATTTAAAAGAGAATTATGATATAATAAATTCAATTAAATAAAAGGAGCAAGTTATGTCAGCTATTATTAATCATTCCTATTTTGATTTTTTTACTATTGCAATAGATGCTTATCATAATCAAAACCGACAAATTTATCGTAAGCTTATGACAACTATTATTAGTACATATAAAGCTTTAACAAATGAGATTGAACTATCTAATTCATATATTGATAAGAGTGAGAAATTAAACTACTCAGATAATGAATTAGATAATTTTTATGATACGATGTATGACTCTATAGATATTATAAAGTTATATAAAAGACGACTCCAAAATTTAAAAAATCAAGATGAACTCTTTGATGATTTATATAAAATAATAGATAAATTACATTTGGTTATAATTGAACATTTAGACCGTATATCTACACTTGAAGTTAAAAGTATTCAAGAAGAGTATATTAAAGATTTATAATGGATATTAAAAAATCAAAAGATTATGAAAGAACTTTTAAAAGAATTACAAAAAGAGACATTTTAACCAAAGAAAATATAGAATTAGCTATTAAGTTTTTTATATCAAATAATTTAAATCATAAATTAAATTTTAAAAAAATTCAATGTAAACATGATAAAAATCGTCATTCTATACTAATTCCAAATACTCAATATAGAATTTTAATCTCTATTAGTCATAATATCGCTGTTTTACAATGTATTTGCGACCATGATGAGTATAATATGAGAAACAAACAATGTTAAAAACAAATTATTTAATTCTTACTCCACTCCACTATCTTCCCCTCAATATCAATAAGTGTCAAATATAACCTCAAATCAAACTCCAATTGATGATATGATGGTGTCATATATTGGCATAGTTTATAAAAGGCTTTATTATGTTCTTTCTCTTTGAAATGGGCTAATTCATGGACTACTATCATCTCCAAAAACTCCTCTGGAACACTTTTAAATATAGATGATACTCTAATCTCATTTTTGGCTTTTAGTTTAGCCCCTTGAACTCTTGATATAAAATGGTGTGTGCCTAAAGCATTATGGATTATATTTATTTTGCCATCATATATAGTTTTGCTAAGTGGTGGGGATTTTTTAAGGTAGCTATTTTTTATATCCATTACATAATTAAATAGTGCTTTATCACTTTTGATACTGTGTGAGGTTGGATATTTAGATAGTAGATGTTTTTTTAGATTTCCACTCTTAATTAACTTAGATACTCCCTCTTTTATATTTTTGGGATAGTTATTAAGATATTTTAGATTACTCATAAATCTCTCCTATTGATAAATCACAAGATTGAACTATAGCTACTATATTATCATCTACTTTTAAATCTAATCTCTGTGATGATGAGAATGTAATAATTGATTCTAAAACCTGCCCCTCAATATCTAATCTAATACTACTTAAAATCTCTCCATTTTCTATATCTATAATTTTAGCTTTTAGCTGATTATCACAACTCAATTGCAAATCAAACTCCTTTGAGATAGATATATGAGTTGGTTTAACCATTAATTTCACATCTACACCTATCTTTATATCACTATCTAACTCCAAGCTTATCATAGATAAATTTTGAGAATTAAAGCTAAATTTCACAAGATGAAGAGTATCACACTTTTGAATATCTACTATTTTTGCCTTAAAGAAACTCATCTAACCAAATATCCAAAATCTCTAAAAATCTTTTTGGCACTATCACTTAATATAAAATCATAAAATGCTTTTGCCTCTTTGTTATCTTTGGCATTTTCTAAAATTACAATACCTTGATTAATTGGTGTATATAGGTTTGAGTCTATCTCTACCCAGTTTATATCTTTTTTAAAGTGGCTCATTTTTGGGCTATATAGTGCTGATTTGGCTACTATTCCAATATCACTAGCTGTTACTGTATATGATACTGTTTGTGAAATTGACTCTCCATATATAAACTTCCTTTTTATATCATTATAGATTTTGGCATTTTTAATTGCCTCTATTGATGCTTTTCCATAAGGTGCAGTTTTGGGATTAGCTATGGCAATTTTGGCTATATTTTTATCTTTTAGAAGCTCTATACCTCTAGTAAAATCTTGTTTTTTACTGCTTAATATTGCTAAACTTCCTCTAGCATAAACTGTTGGTTTGCTAATAGCTACTTTGTTATCATATAGATATTGAGGATATTTCATATTTGCAGACATAAAAATATCATAAGGAGCGTTGTTTTTGATTTGAGCTGTTAGCTTTCCACTTCCTCCAATAGTTACTCTTACTTTAGTATTGGGATAAGTTTTATTAAACTCTTTTTTAAGAGTATCTATCGCATAGCTTACATTGGCCGCTAATGCTATATTTATATTCCCTGATATTAAAGAACTACTTATTAAAACTGTACTTACTAATAATTTTTTTAACATACTTTTTCCTATTTTTAATATGGGATTTATTATATCATATCTTCTATTATTTCATATAGTTTAGATATAATTATCAAAAACAGAATAAAGGCTATATCATTATTTCAACTAATCAAACTCTAAGCGAACAATTTAAGGCATTTTGTATAAGAAACAATCCACGAACCAAAGAGGAGGCAGTAGAGTATTTTGCTATTTTTGGTGGGTTAGATATTAAGGTTAATACAACTGTGGATATTAATATTTTAATTGAAAAGTTGATTTTAAACAGGTATAAATATTTGAGAAATGATATAAGTTATCTAACAAAAGGTGATAATCAATATCACTCTATCTTAACTGGTCTTGCCCTTGGTGATAGACGGACAAATTCAGCTTTTAGAAGAGCAGATATTGAGTTTGATGATGGGATTGAGATTGTAGATGATTTATGTGGGTTAAAAGTATTAAAGTTAGAGAAATCTCTTAAATCATTCTCTAAATTAGAGGATAAATATGTAGTATCTGAAAAATTGACTTTTAAATCACCTTTTGTACGGTTTTGGTTTGCTTTTATCTCTCCTATATTTAAAGGTGTGAGAGATGGAAATTATGAAGAGTTTTTTAAACACTTTAATAATAGAAAAACAGAGTTTATAGCCTTTATGTTTGAAGAGCTATCACACGAACTACTTAAAATATCATTTAATGATGATAATATCACAAAAATTGGAAGATATTGGGACGATAATGTTGAGATAGATATATTAGCAAAAACAAAGAGTGGAAAAGTTATCGCAGGAGTTTGTAAATATACAAACTCTAAAATTAAAAAGAGCGAATTAACAAAGCTTAAAAAGATTTGTCAAGATGTCAAAATTGATGTAGATATATTTGTAATATTTGCCAAAAAGGGGTATTCAAGTGAACTAAAATCTCTTAAAGGGGATAATCTTAAACTATTTACAATTAGGCATTTTAACTTTTAACTCCTTTATGGCTTGTATATAAACTCTATTTCAAACTCTGTAAAAAACCATTTAGGGCATTTGCAAAATATTGTGCATCTTTTGTGCCAAATGGTTTTGGTCCTTTTGTTATCTCTCCACTATCTCTTATGCTCTCCATTAGGTTTCGTATTGCTAGATACTGTTTGATATTATCTTTGTTATATCTCTCTCCTCTATGGTCTATTGCATTGGCATTTTTAGATATTACTCTATCTGCTAAGGGAATATCGGCTGTGATGACTAAATCACCTTGGTCTAACATCTCTACTATATGATTATCAGCCTCATCAGCACCTGCATCAACTATTATATAATTTATATTTTTAGAACTACCTATTGATATTTTTTTATTTGATACTACAAAAGTTTCTAAGTTGGATTTATCTATTGCCCTTAATAGAATTGGCTTTAATATATTTGGCAAAGCATCTCCATCTATATATAATTTCATTTTAATATCCTTTATATTTTGACTTATGATACCAACTAAAATTAAATATAAAAAGCTATAATAGTATAAAAGAGGATATTTATAGATTATGTATAGGGTTTTACTTTTTATTTTTATAACAACCTATTTTATTAATGCTTCTCTACTTGTAGTCAAGGATAAGAGGGGTAATATTGTATCTGCTAAGGCTATTATTCACTCTGATGATAATCTATTTTTAAATCAAGATGATAGAGAGTGGGATATAAAGGCATTATATAAAGAGATTTTTGCTGATGTCATTAGAGTAAATAGAGCAAAAGAGGCAAAAAATAGAATCAATAGAATTAAAAAAGAGATGAAAGAGGCAAAAGCTAAGGGTATAAAATATAAAATCAATCCTGTTGATAAAGCAAAATTACTACAAGATGCCAAATATTATAAGGGTGGTAAATATATATGGGGTGGGACTACTCCAAATGGTTTTGATTGTTCTGGTTATGTACAGTATCTTTATAAAAAACATAAAATCAAACTACCTCGTACAGCTTATTCTCAATCTAAAATAGGTCAAACTATCGCTTTTAAAGATATTAAAAAAGGGGATTTACTATTCTTTTTGACAGATAAAAGTCGTGGTATTCCTATTACTCATGTTGGAATATATTTAGGAGATGGTAGATTTATTCATGCTGCAAGTCGTAAAGAGGGGATTATAATATCTCCAATTACCTATGGAAGCTATAAAAGATGTTTTGTAACTGCTAAGAGAGTAAATAAAAAGCTATAATCTCTATAGCAATTTACCTACATCTACATCTTCTAATATCTTATAATAGTATTGAGATGATACATAATTTAATACTTTATGATTGGAATATACTCCATCACAGATAGTAAGTAGATTATTATAAGCTACTCTATCAATTATAGGAGAGGCTACATATATATTTTTAGCACCTAGTGTTATCATAGATTTGATACTAGCATACATACTAAATCCAGACTCTACACTCTCATCAATTAATATAACCCTCTTATTTGTTATATCTATAATTTTCTCACCATTTCTATATTTATATTTATAGTTTAAAATAGCTTCATCATATTTATATCTTGCTTGTGTATATATAAAGTCCTCTTCAATCTCAAAAGAGTTAATAAGTTCGTGATGGATTACTACATCTTCACTCTCTGTAATAATAGCAATTGTTACATTATCATTATTGGGTGCTTTAATATGTTCGCTTAATAATATATCTCTCTCAAATCCAAGTTTTTTGGATAAAATATTAGCAATATATGTACCACCTTGACTAATTCCTATCAAGATTGTATCATCTTTAGAGAAATTATTACTAGATATTATCTCTTCAAGCTCTTTTGAAACATCATCTCTATTATTAAATATATTTCTATATCTATTATCCATCTCTAACCTCCACTACTAATTTCTCCAAATGGGACTATATGAAACTCAAATGTAACTGATGTACTCTTTTGAGAATTTGCACCAATAGTTGTAAGCATTGGGCGAATATCTTGTCTAACTGTGCCTTTGATACCCCAACAACCTCTATCAAAATTCCAACCAACTCTCCATTGACTATTATACCCCTCTTCTAAATCATAATTAAATCCACCATAAATATCAAGATACTCATTAACATCATATCTAAAATCCATATTTAAACTTCGTGTTTTTCTAAATTCAAAATCATTATGATAATAGTATGAGAGTCCAAAATTATATTTAGGTTTTCTATATCTAAGAGTTGTTAACGAACGGCTAATCTCTCTTTGGTCTTTTGAGTATATAAGAGAGTTATATAGAGATAAGTTATCTCCATTATATCCTATTTCATATCTTATATTACCAAGTTTATCTAATTGATATTGGTAGCTTGTAAGTCTATTATAAAATATTAATTTACCTCTTTTATTATATAAATATTGATTTAATCCAAATGCAATATGTTCATCTATATCATCTATAGTAAATATCTCTTTTGCATCATCTTCTAACTCATCATAAGCTATTATACTCTCCTCTTTTCTATTAGGTTTGACATACTCAATAAATGGCTTGATTGTATGAATATAGTTGTTATAAACCTTTGTTAAATCACTTGATATTTTAAATTTACTATATGTAGAGTAGTATTTATAGTTGTTTAATTTATCATCATCTACACCATTAAAAAAGACTTTAGAGACATATATATTTTGAGAAACTTCAATATTAAGGTAATCATTTAAAAAAGATTTACTATATATAAAAGGCATTATAAAATCTATTTTTTTAGCACGAATACCATCTTTACGATAGTAATTATATAATTTTAAATCCACACTATAAAGAAGATTATCAAGTATTAGATTATCTATATTTTTATGTAGATGGATAGTTGGTAACTCTTGTATTGTATCATCATTATTGATTTTTCTTGTATCTATAAAGTATCGTCCATATAATCCCATATAGTAATCATCATTATATAAAAAATAATTAACTCTTGATTCTCTAATATAAGTAGAACTATTAGATAGAGAATTTAAAAGGTTTTTTTGTAAATTTATATAATCAATATCATTAAGCAGTGTAATATTGGCATATAACCCCTCTCTAAATCCAAAATTTGTAGCCCCACTAGAGTTATATAAAAATTGTAATCCATAATGCTCACTATTTTTAAGATTATTCTCTTTTATATAATCATCACTATCTTCAAAATATCCTACTCTTAAACTTCCACTAGAGTTTGGTTTATCTTTGAACCTTAGAGTTGTATAGACTCCCTTACTTCTATTTGTCCTAATTTGTGGATTAATCTCCAAATCCCAATTGAGATAAGGAGCGATATATATTGGCTGTTCGTATAAAAATCCATCATTTTTATTATAATTTAGAGTTGGGAAAAGAAGCCCTGATTTTCTCTTGTTTTCTGTAGAGATAGATAGGTATGGAAAATATAAAACAGGTACTTCACCCACATAAATTTTGGCATGATATATATCCATAGTAGAACTATTCACATCATAATATGCCCTATTAAAGCCCATAATCCAATCAGGATTTTTGATACTACAACTAGAAAATATACTTTTTTTCAACTTATATCCACTATTATCTCTATCAATTCTATCACTATATAACCAATAATCCTCTTTTGTAGATATAAATGTATCTTTGTAAGTAGCACGATTATTTTTGGAATTTATAGATATATATGAGGCTGATATATTTTTGGTATCATAATCTAATATAGATACATTACCATCAAGATTTATAATAGAACTATTTTTATCATAGAGTGCTTTTATGCTATTAATCACACTACCATTAGCAAAAGATATTACATCTTTAGATGCTTCAAGAGTATATTTAGATGAGTTTATATCTAAAGCATTTATCTCTATTTTAGAAGCATTTAAAATAGAGTATAAAGCTAAAAATATAGAAAGTTGTTTTTTACTCATCAACTACCACAGTTTTAGATACTCTACCATGAAAGGTTTGAAACATAGGAGTCATAAATGCCACAAGAAATCCAACATAAAATATAAATTCACTTACTACTCTAAAAATTGCTCTTAAAAATGATACTTGTAGAGATGGACTATCTCCATTTTCAAGTTCTACAACTTTAATCTTCATAATATGCTTACCAATAGTTTTACCATTATTTTGCCAAAGTAAAAATGTTTGATATATCACTTTTAATAAAATAATAGTAAAAAAACTATCACTACTAAATTGAGCAACTGCTTCAGGGGTAGTAAGAGTCATAAGTTGTTCATAAAATATTATAAATATAAACACACCTATAATAATATCATCTATTATAAATGCACCTGTTCTTTTTTTAGATGATGAAATTTCTAGTTTAACCTCCTGCATTAAATATCCTAAAGTGCTTGATAAGCTATATCCATACGACAATGCTTCCTAGCAAAATGCACCTGCCCACACAGTCCATAAGCTCTGCTATGTGCCTCTTTGATACTATCACCTAATCCCACACATACAAGCACTCTTCCACCTGTTGCCATTAAATTACCATCTTCATCACGAGATACACCTGCAAAAGATATATGAGCATTTGCCTCTATATCATCATGAACTATATCATCAATAATAATCTGTGTTGGAGCAGAAGATTTATATGGATAATCTCCACTTGCCATTACAACTCCAACTGCATATTTATCATGAAATTCTATCTTAGCAGATGCAAGTTCTCCAATTGAAGCTTTATAAAATAGCTCTAAAGCACTTGATTTGAGTAGAGGCATAATCTCTTCACACTCAGGGTCTCCAAATCTTACATTATACTCTAATATTATCGGTTCGCCATTTACTACCATCACACCTATAAAAAGCACACCTGTAAAAGGCATTCCCTCATCATTCATACCTTTTAGAGTTGGTTTAATTACCCTCTCATCAAGCTTTGCATATATCTCATCATTTACAAGTGGAGTAGGTGCATAAGCACCCATACCACCAGTATTTGGACCTTTATCTTCATCAAGTAATCTCTTATGGTCTTGTGCTGCTGGTAATACTACAAAATCTTTACCATCACAAATAGCAAAAACTGAAAGCTCATAACCATCTAAAAACTCTTCAATAACTACTCTCTTACCAGCATCTCCAAATGAATCACCACTAAGCATCTCACCTACAGCTTTTTTGGCTTCATTATGATTTTGAGCAATAATTACACCTTTACCACCACAAAGCCCATCAGCTTTTACAACTATTGGAGCTTCAAGTGAATTTATAAACTTATAACTCTCTTCAATAGAATCAGTCTCAATATACTTTGCAGTTGGCACATTATGACGAGCAAGAAAATTTTTCATAAAAATCTTAGAACCCTCTAGTTGTGAAGCTTGTGCAGATGAACCAAAGATATTAAGCTCTCTATCTCTAAATACATCTACAATACCATCAACTAATGGAGCTTCAGGGCCTACAATAGTAAGTCCTATATCATTAGCTTCACAAAAATCAGCCAACTTATTAAAATCACTAATATCTAAATTCTCACCCAACATATCAGTAGCACCATTACCTGGAGCAAAATATAGATTATCTACACCATCATCTTTTCTAAGAGCCAATCCAATAGAATACTCTCTACCACCAGCACCAATTATCAAAACATTCATATATATTCCTAATTTAATTTTCAATTCAAAACTCATAATTCTCAATTGAAGATTAATACCCAACTAGGCGTCTTGTCGATTGTTTGACCTCAAAAAAAGCCAATTAATAGGAGAGAGTCTATTATTAGGGGGCAGATTCTAACTTAACCTAGTTAAGCTCAAACAAAAATACCCACACACAAATAACCTACATGTCCTATGTAAGATAGTATTGGATCACATATTAACAAGGGTCGCACTACTCAGGTAAATGAGATTATATCAAGATTTTAATTAATTTTAATCTAATAAGTGTAATTTTAAAGATAAAGTAGATAAATAGTGTATATTCAACGCCTGACCTGTAATTTATTAGTTCCTGCGATTTGTTGTATGTTTTATTTGTCAAAATATATAATTGTTCTTTAATAAACTTTTTATTTTTAGAATGACCATTGTTATTACTTTTAAATCGTAAATAGTTATATTCCTCTAATTTTACATCAGCATATTTTTTCATAATATTTAAAATATCATTTGAGGGCATTATTCCTTCACTACTATAACTCATTATAATATATTTATAATTATTTGACTTACATATTAATTCTAAATCATTTAAAGCTTTTATTCTATTGCAAAATGTTGATTTTTGATTATCATAATTTCGCATTCTAGAAACACCTTTTATAATAGGATTATCATACTTTGCGATTGTTTCTAAAATATGATAATTGGGTGCATTATACATAGGGGTATAATTTAGAACATAACTTTGGTCATGGTGATAAATATTTAGCTCAAAATCTTTGTAGTTTGAATATTTTAGCTTTTTTATTTCATACAATTCAAGAACTTTATGATGAAACCTATATTGAACTTCGCTCTAATATAGGGGCTAGGAAGCGTTTATTTGAAACTATGAATGTTTTGACTACTATGTTTATTTTTAGGAGTTTTGATAAAATGATTGAGTTTATATTGATTTCTAGGCAGAATGATGGAGAGGTTAAATTGGAGGAATTTATGGTGATTGAGTAGAGTTAGAATTGCTGTTTGCCTATATTTTATCATAAAATATTAAACTTAAAAAGGATACAATAAATATAAAAGGGAGTTGTATAATATGTCTATTAATTTATCAGATACTTTAGTTGTGGGGATTAGTGCAACAGCACTATTTGATTTGAGTAGGGCTGATGCACTATTTAGAAAAGAGTATGCAAAAAATAGAGATACTGCAATATCTCAATATCGTAAGTTTATGCTCAAAAGAGAAGATAAAGTATTAAAAGATGGTACGGGTATGCCATTAGTCAAAGCTCTTTTGGAGCTAAATAGATATACTAAAGATAAGGATAGTCCGATGGTGGAGGTGGTAGTAATGTCTCGTAATAGTCCTGAAACTGGTATAGCTGTATTTAATAATATAAGGTCAAGGGATTTAGAAATTACTCGTCATGCTTTTACTGGTGGTGAATCTGTGATAGATTATCTTGATGCTTTTGATGTAGATTTATTTCTCACAACCAATCCAAAAGATGCCCAAAAAGTAAGAGATGCTAATAGTTGTGCAGTAGCATTGCTAAAAAAACCACCTAAAAATATAGAAAATATTCCAAAAGGGCAGGTACGGATTGCATTTGATGGAGATGCTGTGATTTTTGATGAGAGTAGTGAAATAGTTTTTAAAGATAAAGGACTTAAAGAGTTTTATAAGAGTGAAAATAGTAAAAAAAACAGACCTATGAAAAAAGGACCTTATGCTAGATTTTTGCATAAACTTTCTCAACTACAAGATAGATTACCATTTAGTATAGAGTACTCTCCTGTAAAAATAGCAATTGTAACAGCTAGAAATGCACCAGCAGAGATGAGGGTAATAAAGACTCTAAGGGCATGGGGTATTTATGTAGATGAGATATTTTTTTTGGGAGGGATAAAAAAAGATAAGATTTTAAGAGCATTTAAAGCTCATATATTTTTTGATGACCAAGATAGATATTTAGATACTACATCAACATATATTCCATCAGGTAAAGTTCCATATAATAGTAAATCTATACTCAATAAAACATAATAAATTATGCTATAATCTCAAATAAATTTTGGGAGTATAAAATGAGACATCTAATAGATACGGGTGATTTAAGTGATAAGCAGTTAGAGAATATATTATCAGACGCATTTTCTTTTAAAGCAGGTAATCCACCTCCTCTTCTTGCTAATAAAATTATGGTAACTCTATTTTTTGAGGACTCTACACGAACTAGAAGCTCTTTTGAGATAGCAGGTAAGAGATTGGGAATGGGTGTTGTTACTCTCAATAGCTCTACAAGTTCTACAAATAAAGGAGAGAGTTTATATGATACCTTTACGACTATTGGAGCTATGGAGCCTGATACTATTATCATAAGAGCCTCTCAAAATAGTGTACCTCAAAAATTATCTAAGCTTAATCTAACTCCTGTAATTAATGCAGGAGCAGGAAATTATGCCCATCCATCACAAGCACTATTAGACCTTATGACACTACAAGAGCATTTTGGAGATGTAAGGGGTAAAACTATTGCTATTGTTGGGGATATTATTACTTCAAGGGTAGCAGCATCTGCTATACGACTACTTAGACGAGTAGGAATGAATGTAATATTAGTTGGACCAAAAGAGTTTTTACCACCACTATCATTTATAGAAGATGCTCTCCCTCAATATAATAACCTTAAAGAGGTGATACATAAAGTAGATGCTATTATGAGTCTAAGAGTCCAATTAGAGAGACATCCTGAACCAATATTTGAAGATTATAATGATTATGCATCAAGATATTGTATCACCAAAGAGCTAATAGGAGATAGGGATATAGTGCTACTTCACCCAGGCCCTGTAATGAGAAATATTGATATTAGTGATGAGATGCTAGAAGATAATAGATGTAAAGTATTAACACAAGTTAAAAATGGGTTATATATTAGAATGGCTATACTTAAAAGTTTAATTTTAGATGGTTAGATATTGAGTAGTTTCAACGATATAACTCTTCTTGCAAGAGATAAAAAACCATTTTTGTTTATTATCTCTTATGATAAGAGTAAAATATTTCTAAAAGAGATTAATACTTTAGATAACATCTATTATAAACTAGCAGATAGTAGTAATATAGATAAAACCAAATCTATTAATAGTTATAAATTCTCTAAATATCCAATATCTTTTGGGGAGTATCAAAATAGTATTAATAGAGTCAAAGAGGAGATTAAAAAAGGTAATAGCTATCTATTAAATCTCACATTTAAAACCCCAATAGAGACAAATTTATCTCTAAAAGATATATTTTTGGCATCAGATTCTAAATTTAAACTATATTTTCAAGATAAATTTATATGCTTCTCACCTGAACGATTTATAGAGATAAGAGAGAATAAAATATCTACATACCCAATGAAAGGTACAATTGATGCAAATATTCCAAATGCCAAAGAGAAAATTTTAAACTCTACCAAAGAGATGGCAGAACATACTATGATGGTAGATTTGATGAGAAATGATTTGGGAATTATTGGAGATGATATTAAAGTAGAGAAATTTAGATATATAGATAAGGTATTAGCAGGAGATAAAGAACTACTACAAGTAAGTTCTAAAATATCGGCTAGATTAGATGATAATTGGCAAGATAATTTAGGAGATATATTAGATAAAATCCTACCAGCAGGTTCAATTACAGGCACCCCCAAAAAGAAAACTATAGAATTAATAGAGGATATAGAAGATTATAATAGAGATTTTTATAGTGGAGTATTTGGGATATTTGATGGTGAGAATTTAGATTCATCTGTGATGATTAGATTTATAGAGAGAGAAGAGAGTAGATTATATTATAAAAGTGGTGGAGGGATTACTATTGATAGTGTTGATAGAGATGAATACTTTGAAATGATAGATAAAATTTATTTACCATTTTTATAGTTTTATCTACTGTTGAGGTTAGATTTGTTATCATATATAATTCTTTAGAGGAGTCAAATTATGCCAAAACTACTTCTATTTTATCTAGTAATATTAAATGCTCTCTTTGGAGAGTCTATTGAGTATTATAGTGTGGAGTTATCTTTGGATAATATGGGTGAGATAAGAGTTGTAGAGGATATTAAATATAACTTTGGTAGTCATCAAAAGCATGGTATTTTTCGTGATATTCCCACTAATATCAAATATCAAAATAGAGTTATAGATATAGGGTTGTATGATAGTATTATCAAACTAGATAATAGAGATGTAGAGTGGATAGAGAGTCAATGGGACTCTATTTATGGTGGTGTTATCAAAAGATTTAAAATTGGTAGCAAGGATAAATTAATTACCAAAAGACATAATTATAATATCGCTTATAGTATCTCTAATATTTTGCTACCTTATGATAATAAATATGATACCCTTAGATGGAATTTAATAGGTACTAAATGGAAAATACCTATTGAGAGAGTAAAAGTCAATATAAAACTACCAAAATCACTTAATCATAATAATATCAAAATCAAGATATTTCGTGGTGGTTATGGCTCTACTAGAGAGGTAGATGATAGTATAGAGTGGATTGATACTAATCATTTCTCATTTTTTCTACACTCCTTTGAGCCTTATGAGGGGCTAACTATTGAGATTTTATTACCATTAGGAGTATTAAAGTCATCTGGAAAAGATACGATAAGAGACCCTTTTATAGTGAGATTTTGGAGATACTTTGAGATACCAATTATAATACTATTTTTGATATATCTTATAATAGAGGCAAAAAAAGTTGGTTTAAGAGGATATTTTCATCACTCTTACCCTCCTTTTTACTCTCCTCCTATTGATATAACTACTCTTCAAGCAGGAGTAATATTTTATGGTAAAAATAGAAATCAAGATATATTTCCTGCTATATTAGAACTAGGAGTAAATGGGTATATTGATATTATTAATAGTAATTATAAAAAATATATCCAAAAAAATAGTAAAAATATAGATACTCTATCTAGCGAACAAAAATATCTTTTGAAATCTCTCTTTCCAAAAGATAAAACCATATATAAATTCACTTCAATATCAACCAAAGTAACCCCACTACACAATAAAACTAATAGAATTACATATAAAAAAGCCTTTAAAGAGAAGATAAAAGAGGCAAAAAATAGATTTATCCTCAAATCTATAAGCATATTTACAGTACTATTTATAGTATCAGATTATATCACTTATCTACTATATGGAGAAGATACTGCTACTATATCTGTGGTATGGGTAGTAACTCTATCTATTAGTATCTACGCACTAATTAGTAGCATACAATCTCGTATGTGGCTAGGTATAATCTTCTCTATATTTGCTATTTTCTCATTTGGGGGAATGATTAGTTTGATTTTAGAAGATATATCATTTCAAAAGTTTATAATGACACCTATTTTATTATCTTCTACAACTATCCCATTTATTCTATTTTTAAGGGCATATATTCACCCTCTTAATAACTATGGAGAAGATATTTATTATCATCTATTAGGGCTTAAAAAATTTATTAAAAAGGCAGATACTAATAGATTAAAAGAGCTACTATTACAAAATCCAAATTATATGGAAGATATTCTACCCTATGCAATACTATTTGGACTAAACAAGCATTGGATTAAACTAAATAGTGAGATAGTTAAGAGTAAATATAGTTGGTATGATGGAGAGTTGGATAATCTAAGTCTAATATCTACTCAACTATATATCCAAACCAAACCCATCATAAGCTCTTCAAGTGGTAGCTTATTTTACTCTAGTAGTAGCAGTTCATACTCATCTAGTAGTAGTGGTGGAAGCTACTCTGGAGGAGGAGGTGGAGGAGGAGGTGGTGGTTCTTGGTAATTATAAATTCCATACCTCTCCTCTCAATTTAATAACCTTGCCACCTCTTTGGCATGATAAGATATTATAATATCTGCTCCTGCTCTTTTAAATGCTATCATAGTCTCTATCAAAATTTTATCATAATCAACCAATCCTACTTTTCCTGCCATTTTGAGCATAGAGTACTCTCCTGAAACATTATATACTGCTAATGGTAGTTTAGTATGATTTTTAATATCTCTTACAATATCAAGATAAGCTAAAGCAGGTTTTACCATTAATATATCTGCTCCCTCTTCTTCATCTGTGATACTCTCTGATATTGCTTCATTGCGATTTGCAGGGTTCATTTGGTAGCTTTTTCTATCTCCATAGCTAGGGGTTGATTCTGCTACATCACGGAATGGCCCATAATATGCTGATGCAAATTTTGTGGAGTAGCTCATAATTGGTAGATTGATATAACCATTACTATCTAATCCATCTCTTAGAGTTTTGATTACTCCATCCATCATTCCACTTGGGGCTATCATATCTACTCCTGCTTTGGCATGGACTATGGCTTGTTTTACTAGGTTATCTAGTGTTATATCATTATCTACACTTCCCTCAACTGGGTTCATTACTCCACAATGACCATGGTCTGTATATTCACAAAAACATAAATCACTTACTACAAACATATCTGGGTGGGCATCTTTGATAGATTTGATTGCTTTTGAGATTATGCCATGTTCACACATTGCATCACTTCCTGCACTATCTTTTATTTTTGGTATTCCAAATAGAATTATAGAGTAAATTCCCAATTTTTTAAGCTCACTACACTCATCTATTGCTACATCTA
>JAMOOX010000003.1 GCA_027065045.1 Campylobacteraceae bacterium
TTTTACTTTTTGATAAGGTAAGAGTAGAGATAAGTGAAGTAAATATCGCCTCTACTGATATTATGGGGGTTATAGTTTAATTTAATAAACTTCCAAAATATCTAACGACTCTATCTTCCAACCAATATACAGGCTTAAATAGAGTCCCTGATATAAATCCAACATGCCCACCATTTGGATAGATTTCAAGCTTGATATATGATGATATTTCATCTAATGATGGCACTGATGGGGCTATTGGGTCATCTAATGAGTGTATTATTAGAGTTGGGATTTTTATCTTTTTAAGATATTGATTAGAACTTGATTTAGAGTAGTAATCTTTGGCTGACTTAAATCCATGAATTGGTGCTGTATATGCCTCATCAAAATCCCAAAATGTTCTTATATCATCTACTTTATTAGATGTTACTCCTGTTAATTCTTCTATATTATGTTTTTTATATTTATCTTTTAGTAGTGGTTTGAGTGCTTTAATCATAACATATTGATAAAATTTAGAAAATCCATTATCTATATAGTTAGCACACTCAATCAAATCAACGGGTGGAGATATAGCAATAATTGATTTTAATTTCACATCATAATTAGCTACAAGTTTTAGCATAATATTAGCCCCTAATGAAAATCCTATACCATATATTTGAGGAGGTTTATATCTACTATGAAGAGAGTTTATAAAATGATATATATCTTGTGTATCTCCACTATGATATGCCCTCGCTAGACGATTAGCCTCTCCACTACACCCTCTTAAATGCATCACTACACTAGTAAATCCATTTTGAGATAATTTCTTCATTAATCCTTGAATATAGTGAGATTTATACGAACCACCTAAACCATGTAAAATTACTACTATTTTAGAGTGTTTATCTCTATCTACCCAGTAACAATCTACAAAATCACCATCATCAAGTTCAAACCTCTCTATATCAAACTCTATATTAAGTTTTGGTTTAAAAAATGATGGAAAAAGTGTCTGAATATGTCTATTACCCAATCCAAAAGCTGGTTTAAATTCCATTTTTAGCCCTAATCAAAAAATTTATAAATAAAAATATCATAAGAGATAAAGCACTCACTAATATTATAGTAGCCCCACTACTAATATCATAATTATATGATATATATAATCCAACTAGAGTAAAAATTGATGATAAAATAGCCGATATTATCATCATAACTCCCAATGAATTAGCTAAACTTTGAGCAATATATACAGGTATAGTAAGTAGAGCAATTACTAATATAAGCCCCACAATTTTAATAGCAATTACCACAGTAAGGGCAGATAAAACAAGTATCAAAGAGTAAAAAAACTTCACATTCACCCCTCTAAGCGAAGCATACTCAATATCATAAGATACTGCTAAAATCTCTCTATAAAATATCACTACACTAAGAGTAATAATTACTAATAATATAGTAATATAGATTAAATCACTACTACTAACGGCAAGTATTGAACCAAATAGATAACTCATTAAATCTACACTATACCCCTTGCTTAAATCTATAAAGATAATACCAATAGCCATACCCACAGCCCAAATAAGCCCAATAATAGTATCCATATTATCCCTCTCTCTAAGGGTTAAAAATGCCAATAAAAGAGCCGAAGCAATAGCAAATATAGTAGCCCCAAAAAATATAGGCAACCCTAAATATACTGCTATCCCAATACCACCATAAGATGTATGAGCAATCCCACCAGTTAAAAATACCATACGATTAACCACTATTAAAGACCCAATAATCCCACTAGCAAAACTTACCAAAATACCAGCGATTATCGCATTTTGAATAAACTCATAGCTCAATATCTCTAACATCTACAACTCCCCAACATCTCCAACATCTCCACCTCACAAAAGTGTTTATCATCTCTATTTATATCTCTTTTTTTATCTTCAATATTATGAAATGTTAAAGTTTTATTAATATGGGCTACCTTAGAAGCATATCCCAAAATCACAGATATATCATGACTTACTACAATTATAGTAATACTCTTATTTAACTCTTTTAATAACTCATATATCTTTTTTTGTCCATTTGCATCTATATTTGCCGTTGGTTCATCTAATATAAGTATCTTTGGATTAGAACATAATGCCCTTGCTATCATTACCCTTTGCCTTTGTCCCCCTGATAGTGAGCCTATTTTAGATTTACTATAATCTCTCATTCCTACTTTATCTAACACATCTAAGGCTAAATTTTTTTCATCTTTAGAGTATCCAAATTTAAAAAACTTATTATTAGAGTGTCCCATTAAAACGACATCTATTACTCTAATTGGAAAAGCTGTATTTATATTAGTATTTTGAGGCACATATCCAATATCCTCTATACTCCTAGATGGAGCTTGATTAAATATCTTAATATCCCCACTCTTATAGCCATTAATTCCTAAAATAAGTTTAAGAAGAGTAGATTTTCCACCACCATTAGGCCCAATAATAGCTAAAAAATCTCTCTCATTAATAGATAGATTTATATCTTCAAGGATTATATCGCTCTCATAAGCAAATGATAGGTTTTTGATTTTTAGTATGGACATTTACTTCGCTATACTCTTAGCTATTAATTCCAAATTCTTTTCCCAATCTATCGCTAATGGGCTTACTTTGACTACATCTATATCCAACTCTTTTGCCATTTGTGAAGCTACTTTTGTAGAAAATTCAGGAGAAGTAAATATAGCTTTAACTCTCTCTTTTTTAGCTAATTTAATAAGCTTTATCATCTCTCTTGGTTTTGGAGATTTGCCATCAATCTCTATTGGAAGTTGAACTAGATTATAATTTGTGGCAAAGTGTCCCCATGATGGGTGAAATACCATAAATGAACTACCTTTTGGTATATCTTTTAAAATATTTCTAATTTTTTTATCTACTTTATCTACTTTTGCTATAAATTTATCAAAGTTTGATTTGAAATATTGACTATTTTTTGGGTCTATCTCAATAAGTGTATCTAATATATTTTGAGCTATTATCTTAATGTTATTAGGAGATACCCAAATATGTGGGTCATTACCTTTTGATATATTTTTAGAAATATCAACTATTTTCATACTCTTATTTTGATTTGAAAATTTATCTAACCATACATTCTCAAACTCTAATCCAATAGATAGATATAGATTAGCTTTTGATATATTTTTCATTTGAGAAACTTTAGGTTCATAGTGATGAGGAGAGTTTCCTGCTAAAACCATTACCTCTACAGTTACTTTATCGCCTCCAATAGCCTCTACAAATACCTTTTGTGGTATTATACTTACGATTATATCTGTATTAGCAGATAAAATACTACTTATAATAGCTAAAAATATTAATATCTTTTTCATTTATACTCTCTTTTTATAATAATTTAAGAGATATATTTTATCCAAAAATTGTATAATATATGTTGATTTATAACTATAATGATATTTTTGTTATAATTTCAAAATTAAAATTAAAGGAAAAGTTATTAAAAATATAAGAATAAATTATATTATATATATAATAATTTTATTAAATAGTACTCTTTTATCAGATAGTATTACTTCATCATTTGAGAGTTTCAACTTTATAAACTCCAAGAAAAAGGATAGTGGTAAGCGTTTAAATATAGCTATAAATCACAAGCAAAACAATTTTTTATGGCAGATATATTATAGTAAAACTCTTACTGATACATTTCAACCTCCATCTCCTGATGATTTAAAAGTAGATAAAATATATCTCAAAGGTAGTTATAATTATGATAAATACAACTCAGTATATTTTGGATATGCTTTAATTAGTGATAATTTGATGAAAAGTGTTGATGGTGGAGATGTATATAATCTAGGTTATAGATATAAAAATATTAAATTTATGCAATATTTTAGTAATTATAGCAATTTCAATGTCTATCAAAGTGATATAGATTATAAACTAAATTATAAATTTGATGAGATAAAAGTATCTATAAATATGGCAATGAAGTATATCCATTTAATTGATAAAAATAATGATAATTTTAGTAAAAATGCTCAAAAAGAGTATCTAACTACTGGTGCTTATATTCACCTATTTCACCCAAAGTTTTTTATAGGTATGGGGGCAATGTTTGGCAAAAGAGCTTTTGCAGTTATGAAAAATGGATTTGGCATACAACATCATGCTATGGAATTTGATAAAACTTATCAAATTGGAATAGGTAAAAAATGGGATAATATAGAAGCAAAATTAATATATGTCCATCAAGAAGCAACAGAACTTCCTATTATGAATAAGAATGTGGAGATAGATAATATTATTTTAAAGCTAAAATATCAGTTTTAAACTTAAATTTGTTATAATGATATAATTAAATTTTAAAAAGGTCTATTTTGAGTGAAAATCTTATAGGTTATTATAGATAGCGATGGCAATATTATAGATACACAAAGTGTAGCAGATGGATATGAGGGTGAGAAATGTCTATTGAAATACAAATCATCAACATCATAAATGAAAAGTTAAAGAATCCAATCTATAAGACTATGCAGATACTTAATCTCAAAACTATCTTAGCTAAAAGTAATTTCACTAAAAAAGAAGGAGTTGCTCTACACATGGTAATCTTACATTTTGTGTATATGCTAGTGATGAATCAAAGTAATGATAGCCTAAAAAAAGATGTATATTATAGACTACTTTCTAATAGCTCTTATAACTAGAGAAAGCTGTTGAGTCTTTCCGTTGCAAAGATACTCTCTAAACTCCATAAAGTAC
>JAMOOX010000004.1 GCA_027065045.1 Campylobacteraceae bacterium
TTAAGACCACTTTCCAAAAAAGAGTTAAATAATTTTTTTGGAGAATACTCACTTAAAGTAATTCAATATTTTATGAATACATCACTGTTTGCTCAACCTGAAGTTTATAATGGCAAGGAAAGTTTACCTATACAAATCCCAAAAGAGCATTTAGAGCAGTGGTTTGTTCAAGCTTTACAAGTTGAAGCAGTGGGAGCAGGTAGTTATCCCATAGATATTTTAAAGCCTAATGAATGGGGTGCAGATGTAAAAATGTTATCTTGTAAAGTGGATAAAAATAATAATCTTACAAATGGAGATAGTGGTGAAACTTCATTAGCTCAAAAATTTGTAGGTACAGGTCTTAGTTTAGATGATATGTTTAAAAATGAACAGTATCAAGAGATTATAGATGGTTGGACATCAATTTGGAAAGAGAAATTAGCTAATGTTAAAACTGATAAAAATATAAATAATGTTTATTTTTTCTTCTTTTTAAGAGGTAGTAAAAAAGAGAGTTATATTTGTGCCTTTGAGGTAGATATTGATAATATTAATACAGATACAATAACTCAACGAGATAAAAATAGTGAGATTAAACAATCAGTATTTCTAAATGGTGTAATTGATGCTAAGTATGGAAATTCTAAAATTTATAAAGCTAAAAAAAGGTTGGAGTTGAGATTAAAACCTAAGAATTTATTAGATGATGGTTTTTTAATTACTATACCTACTGAAATACCAACAAAAGAAGATATTTATCAACTTATTCAAGATAAAGAGAAATTTGAGAAGTATATAAAAAATAAAATGGATAAGTTTTTGACTTATTCTAAAATATAAAAGGGACTAGAACAATGAATAAGTTAAGAAAAGAAAAGAATAATTATTTTATAGATAGTAAGAAAAGCTTTCAAAATGGTAACACATTTAAAGATAAAACAATTGATAATGTTTTTGAGTTTGCTTATGCAATGACTTTTGGAGATGGAGAACATAGAGACCATAGAACTGGTGGTACTATGAATAGAAAAAAAGGTCAAATATTTATTAATACATTCCAAGGTAAGTTATCAGAGTTGGGAGTATACAGTACATTCTTTAAGAATAATAAAGAAGCTTATGATAAATTATCTAACCCTGATTTTGATGTATATGGATTAGGCGAATGGGATGATAGCGATATAGAACTTAATGAGATAAAATTCTCTGTAAAATCAACTAAATTTTATGGTAATTTATTATTATTGGAGACAAAAGACTGGAGTGAGAAAGGTGAATATCTTCCTAATTTAACTACAGATAAAAATTCTATATATGATTATTTTGTATTAGTGAGAATAAAACCAGATGGTGAAAAAATGATGAGTTCCAATAGATTACTATATTCAAATGATATAAATAAAAAAGAGTTATACTCTCTTATAAAATCAAAAACATGGGAATATGATATTGCAGGTTATATTACAAATAAAGATTTAAAATATTTAATAAGCAATAATTTTATACTTCCACAGAAGTCTTTATTAAATGGAAAGATTTCAATGGATGCAGAAAATTACTATATTCAAAGTGGAGATATGAAAGATTTTTCTAAACTAATTAAAACCCTTTAATATTTTCTCAATCTCCCTAGCAAAAGGATAAACCCCCACAGCAGGGACGGCATTCCCAATTTGTCGTCTTACTTCTGTATTAGTTCCTTTAAAAATTAAATCATCAGGAAAGGCTTGTAGTCTTGCTCTTTCTCTATTGCTTAATGCTCGTGGCTCTTCATAGTGATATGTCCATGTACCTCCTCCTCCACTTGCTAGAACTGTGTAGGCAGGTCTATTTCTATCTAATTTTCTATATATATTTGACATTCGTCCTTTTACAGCTAATTCAGGTGGTAAATCTTTGAAATTTCCACCCTCTGGGATTGCTTGAAGTTTGGTAGTTGTAGTTGGTAGTTGTTTGATAAATGTATGATTGATACATTTTTTATTAAGATTTTGAAAGGCTTCTTGTGATGTGATGTGTTTGTCTTTATGGGTTGGTTTTGGTAAGATAAACTTTTCTTTTATATCTTTTCTTATCCCTATAAATAAGACTCTTTGTCTAAGTTGAGGTACACCATAATCTGCGAAATTGACTAAATGAACTTGTAAATTATAGCCCGTGTCTTCAAACCTTTTGGTAATAATTTTAATCGCTTCACCTTTATTGGCTGATAAAATACCTTTTACATTTTCTGCTAAAAATACTTTTGGTTGTAAAACTTCTACAAAGTTTACAAAATTCTCATACAGTTTACCATTTATATCATCTTGTAATCCAATTTGTTTGCCTACAATAGAGAATGTAACACATGGAAATCCTCCTAAAAGTACATCATAATTTTCATCTTTAAAATCATTTGGGTTTACTTTTGTAATGTCTTTATTGAGTATCTCTGTATCTCTAAAATATTTATTATCATATTTGAGTGTTTCACAAGCATGTGGATTTATCTCTAAAGCTTTGGTTGTTGTGAAATTTAGTTTTGGATAATAAGTGTCTAAGAATTTAAAATCACCATGAAAACCAATATCCAAACCACCAGCACCTGTAAATGTAGAAAAAATCTTAAAACTCATAATAAACCTTTGAAAAATATCTTATATTGTATCATATTAGCAGCATTTTGTCAAGATGATTTAAAGTTATGATATAATTAAAATAAAGATTATATATGAAAAATAGAGCTAAAGAGTTTTTGAAAAAAGAGCTAAGAGAAAGAAAAGTAACATATATTAAATTATCTAAATTAATGAAAGATAGAGGGTTTGAATATAGTGAGAATACAATAAGAAGTAAGATTAATAGAGGTTCATATTCATTTGCTTTTTTACTTGAAATTTGTGATAGTTTAGATATTGATATTGTTTGTTTGGAAAAACAATAACTTATTTCTATTCACCTACTTTTAGTTAAGTTGATATAATATTTTTTTTGATAGAATAATATGACTAAAATTAACGAGGATAAAGTGAATAAAAAAATAACAGTTAAAACACTACAAAAGATGAAAGTAGAGGGTGAGAAGATTGTGATGCTTACGGCTTATGATGCACTTTTTACATCTATATTTAACCAATATATTGATATTATACTAGTAGGTGATAGCCTTAATATGAGTTTTAGTGGTAAAGATGATACAATTAGTGCTAATATGAATCAAATGATATATCATACACAAGCTGTAGTAAGTAAAAGTAGCAACTCTTTTGTACTTTTTGATATGCCTTTTGGCTCTTATCCTACCCCTGATAAGGCACTTGATAATGCTATTAGAGCATACCAAGAGAGTGGAGTAGATGCTATTAAGCTAGAGGGTGGTAGAGAAAAAGCTGATATTATAGAGTATCTTAGTCAAAATGCAATTGCTGTATTTGGACATATTGGACTTAAACCTCAAAGTGTTAGAAGTGAGGGTGGATATAGTATCAAGGGTAAGACAGAAGATGAGAGTGATGAGATTGTAGCTGATGCACTTGCAATTGAAAAAGCAGGTGCAGTTGGGTTGATTATTGAGGGTGTTAAGCCTGATGTGGCTCAAAAAGTAACAAAGGCATTAAATATTCCTGTAATTGGAATTGGTGCTGGAGTTGAGTGTGATGGGCAGGTATTGGTTTGGAGTGATATGTTGGGATTGTATGATGAATTTACACCAAAATTTGTCAAAAAATATCTTGATGGGAGTAAACTAATAAAAGAGGCTATCAAAGAGTATAGAGATGAGGTAAAATCATCTAAGTTTCCAAGTGAAGCCTATACATATTAAAATTAAAGGAAAAATATGAAAAAAATATATATATTAATATCTATGATAATGTTATTAACAAGTTGTTCTACAAATCAAGTAGCAGATGATACAACAGAGTATGTAGCAAGTAGTTTTGTAACATCTAAAATAAAAGCTAAATTAGTAGCTACTGTTGGATTAAAGAGTTTTGATATTAGTGTAAAAACATACAATAATGAGATTTTATTGACAGGCGTTGTAAATAATGGGCAACAAGTGGCATTAGCAGGTGCAGTAGCAAGGTCTGTAAAAGGTGCAAGAAGAGTACGAAATCATATCGTAGTAAGGTAGTTTATGGATAGAGTTGTTGAGATAGAGAAGTTTGAAACAGATATAAATTATGAGACAACTTTAAGACCTAGTAGTTGGGATGAGTATATTGGACAAGAGAAGATAAAAAAAAACCTAAAAGTTTTTATAGAGGCTAGTAAAAGAAGAGAAGAGGCACTTGACCATATTCTCTTCTTTGGCCCCCCAGGTCTTGGCAAAACAACTCTTGCTAATATTATAGCTAATGAGATGGGTGTAAATATCAAAACTACAGCAGCACCTATGATAGAAAAAAGTGGAGATTTAGCAGCACTACTTACTAATATAGAAGAGGGTGATATTCTATTTATTGATGAAATTCATAGAATGTCTCCTGCTATTGAAGAGATTTTATATCCTGCTATGGAGGATTTTAGATTAGATATTATAATTGGTAGTGGTCCTGCTGCTCAAACTATCAAGATAGATTTACCTAGATTTACTCTAATGGGTGCTACAACGAGGGCAGGAATGCTCTCTCACCCTCTTAGAGATAGATTTGGAATGCACTTTAGATTACAATTTTATACAGAAGATGAACTTTCAAAAATTATTACACAAGCATCTACAAAGTTAGATAAAGAGACATCTAATGATGCAAGTATTGAGATAGCTACTAGAAGTCGTGGTACTCCTAGAATTGCTTTGAGATTATTAAAACGAGTAAGAGATTTTGCAGAAGTAGAAGATGAGTATAAGATTACACTAAAGAGGGCTAAATATGGTCTTGATGAGTTAGGTGTAGATGAGTTGGGATTTGATGAAGAGGATATTAGACTTATGGAACTTCTATTAAGTGCTAGAGGTAAGCCATTGGGATTAAATACAATTGGTGCATCATTGAGTGAAGATGAGAGTACTATTGAAGATGTGATAGAACCATATCTAATCTCTAATGGATATATAGAACGAACTGCAAGGGGTAGAGTAGCTACACAAAAAGCTTATACTCATTTCAAGCTACAATTCCCACAAAATATAGAGAAGAAAGGAACTCTTTTTGAATAATAATATTAGCAATATAAATATAATGATAATATTCTTTTTTGGACTTTCACTTTGGGGTGCTTATAGTGTATATGAGCCATTTTTATTTCCAATAATTATAGCTATGCTTCTTACAATGGCAACATATAATATTACCAAGAGATTTACCAAAAGGTTTAATTCAAGAGTAGCTAGTTCTATGTTGGCAACTCTACTATTAATTTTATTGATTTTTGTACCTATTTTATATATTGCCACAGCAACGATAGAGTATCTTACACATATTGATAAGGATGTTATACAAGATTCAACAACATATATCAAACAGATTTTAATAGCTTTTCCTTATGGAGAAGAGTTATCATCAGAATTTTTCAAAGATGATGAGATATTAACATCTATCAAAAATTACGCCTCTTATCTAACTTCAGCAGGAAGTGCAGGTATTGGATTTATCAAAAATATACTTTTTGTATTGGTATTTTATTTTATTATAAATGTATATGGTGATAAGGTATTTATATTAATTCAATCTATTGTGCCAATTCCTACAATTAAAAGTACCAAAATAATTAGTAGTGTATCATCTACAATGGAGGTGGTATTTTACTCTATTATTGTAACGGCTATTTTTGAGGGGTTACTATTTGGACTTTTTATTCAATTTTTTGATTTTGATGGACTTCTATTTGGTATAATATATGGTTTTGCATCATTAATACCTGTAATTGGTGGGGCAATTGTATGGTTACCATTATCAATTTATGCTTGGAATAATATCTCTCCTGAAGTATCAATTCAGATAGCATCATACTCTATTATTGTAATATCAATAATTGCAGATACATTTATTAAACCTATGATTATAAAAGTTGTACAAAAAGATATGTTAAAATCTGTAAATGATGTCAATGAGCTTTTAATATTTTTCTCTATAATTGCAGGAATGGCAAGTTATGGGTTTTGGGGTATGATTTTAGGACCTGCTATCACATCATTTTTGATAGCAATGACTAGAATATATATAGAGATAAATAATCCAAATCAACATATCAAAAATATATCAACAAAAGAGGAGAAAAGAAAATTACTTTAAAGTGATTTTCTACTCTAATATAGTATATCTAAGAGTAAAATAGAACTCTATATTAGAAGAAAAAATACCCTTTGGTGGTCTTAGTGGAAAGCTTTTTTTAATCGCTTTTGCTACAGATTTTTTAAATATCTTTTTGCCACTTAGTATCTTATATGATATTAGCTTACCTTGTGAAGATAGTGTTACTTTTACTTTTAGACTCCCCTCAATCTCTCTTCTAAGTGCTTTTGAGGGGTATGATTTATTTCTATTAATAGCCCTACTAATTTTATTATAATATCTTTTTTGTTGTGCTTTTTTCTTGGCATTGACTCTGCTACTAGTTACACCTTTTTTAGATGATGATTTATTTGTTTTAATATGGGTTTTCTTTACTCTTCTTTTGGTTACTTTTTTGGTAATCTTTTTTTTCTTTTTTGGTCTTATTTTTTTGATAGGTTTTGGTTTGATAATTGGCTTTGGTTTTTCTATAGTTGTATTTATATCTTTTTTTATTATTGGTTTTGGTTTAATAGTAGGTTTTGGCTTTTTAATAGGTATAGGTGGAGTTATAACTTTTGGTTCTATAATTGGTTTTGGTTCTACCTTTTCTTGATTTATTACTCTAAATTTAACACTCTCTATACTCTTTTTTGTTTTAATTTCAACTATTTTTGGAGTATGAAAATAGTATAAAAAACTTGCAATTATAGTAGAATATACAAATACTGTGATAATAAAAGAGAAGAAGTATCTATTCATATTTTGTAACTATTCCTAAGTTTTTATATCCTTTGTCTTTTAATATATCTATAATATAAACAAAATTTTCAAACTTTGAATTTTTATCACAACTTATAGTTATTACTGTCTTTTTTTTAAATTTTTCTAATTTAGTAATAATATTCTCTTTGACTACTTGTTCTTTATTAAAAAATATATCTCCATTTGATTTGATAGTAATCTCTAATGGTATCTCTTTGGTAATTTTATCAGAACTTGTAGAATCACTTAAATCTATAGGAATGACTCCACGAGCCACAAATGTAGCAGTAGTTAATACTATCACCAAAAGCACAAGCATAATATCTATAAATGGTACTACATTCATAGAGTCAAATTTTTTAATTTGCATCTAAAATCTTTTTTTGTTCAATATCCCAAAGAGCTATCAAAACCTCAATCTTTCTAGCAAGATGATTATAAAATAGCATAGATGGAATTGCTACAACAAGCCCCATAGCAGTAGCTTTGAGTGCAAGGGCTAATGAACTCATAATAGTCTTGACATCAATATCACTACCCTGCCCCATTGTATAAAATGTAATAATAATACCAAAAACTGTCCCAAGAAGTCCAATATATGGAGCGTTTGAACCAAATGAGGATATAATTGATATATGATTAGTTATATCTATCTCTAAACTCTCTTTAAATCTATATTTAGATAAATCTATCTTTCTAAAAAATATAAGCCTCTCAATATAGAACCATAAAGATAAAAAACTCATAAGTCCCAAGACCCCAATAACACCATAATCAACTATCTCTTTGAGTAACTCTATATTCATATATGACCTCTATATAATATTTATATAAAAGTCTATCTAAAAAGTGTTAATTATTTGTTAAATAATTAAAACGAATACTTTACATTAGCATATATATATCGTCCCATCTCATTAATTAACATTGTATCAGAACCATCAGTCATCAAAATCAAATCTTTGTATGTATTTGTAGTTGTATAAGTTTTATCTAATATATTATCTACTCCAATACTCATTTTCATACCATTATCAAACTCTCGTGTAGTTTTAAAGTTTAATACTCCATATCCTACTAACTCTTGTTCTCCATTTTGAGTATCTACATTATCCCATCTACCACCTGCTATAAATGAGAGTTCTATATCCCCATCTTCATCATAATCATAAGTAATTGAAGCATTTACTTTTAGAGGTGTAATATCTGCTAAATCTTTGTCAGTTTGTCCAGTGGTTAGAGTATCTTTTTCACCCTTTTTATATGATAATCCAAGAGAGATAAATATATCATCAGTTGGCATATATGAACCACTTATCTCTAATCCATATATAGTAGCATCAATATTCTCAAAATTATTTCTATTTAGGCTACCATTATAGTATATATAATCCTCTAGCTTAGAGTAAAAAAGAGTCGCCTTGATTTTACCATTTTCAAATTTTTTCTCAACTCCAAAATCTATCTCATAATTTGTAGTTTGATTTAGATTTGGATTACCATTTACCACTCTAACAGGAGGCATTATAGCTGTATTATATTTGGTATTATAAAGCTCTCTTGCATCAGGTACTCTACCTGATTTACCAATACCCATAAAATATTTTGTATTTTTATCTATATTATATATAGCAAAAATATTACCACTAAGTGAATTAAAATCTCTATCAATCTCTGTAATAGAAGCTGTCTCAATATCAGTAGTATCATATCTTAATCCCAACTCTAAATATAACTTACCAATATCTTGAGAATATTTCATAAATAATGCACTATTTGTAGTATCTACATTATCTATACTTTTACCAATATCTTTTATTATATTTGTTGCTAGATTTGTTGATGTATATCTACCGTCCCAATTTCTACGGCTAAAGTTTATTCCATAAGTTAAATGCTTCTTATCATCTATATCAAAACTATTTTTTAGCTTAATCCCTGTCATATCAGTAGTAAGAAAATGAGTCATATATGCACCCTTTGCAAGTGCTACTGCTCTATACTCTGTACTCATTGGGTGTTCTACTTGTGAATTATATATCTGAAAATATAACTTTTTTGAGTATGGTGAGAGATTTTTGGCAATATACTCTAAATTTATAATATCACTATCGTCATAAATAGCATCCATTTTACTTGATGGATATAGTACATTTTCACTTCTATTAGCAGTATAACTCAATCTTAACTCTTGATTATCACTAATATTTACAAAAATCTTACCCATATACATAGTTTTCTCAAAAGAGTCTTTATTAATATTTGCTAGGCTATAATTAAAAGGATTATCAGTTATGGCAGGGGTACTTGCAGTATAATTAGATAACTGTTTAGATAGAATATTTCCATCTCCATCTTCATACTGTTCTCCACTCTCTTTAGATACACTTAATAGTACTTTGATAAAATCATTCCCACCACTTAGAGTTGTAGAGAATTTTTGATACCCAAAACTACCAATATTAAATCCAAACTCACCATTAAACCCCTCTTTTGGCTCTTTAGTCTTGATTTTAATCCCACCACTTAAAGTCCCAAACTCTTCTACATCAAAAGGCCCCTCTTTGACTTCAACATTAGTAATAGAGTGAGTTACTACATGAGAAGTAGGAGGGTCCATTCTATTCACACAAGCACTACAAACAACAGCCCCATCAATAGTTACTTTAATATTATCTCTCTTTTGCCCTCGCAAAATAATATCATTAGCAATCCCACTTCTTCTAACTAGAGATATACTAGGTACATTTTTATATAAAGCCTCTGCCAAATCAGCTGATTTTACCTCTTCGCCACTTATATTTTTGACTACTTTTGTATTAATCTTTTCACTGATTTCAATAGTCCCTAAATTAGTCTCACCATTTAATGCTACAACACAAATTAGTGAGAGATAAATTTTTTTATTCATACTATTCCTTATATAATTAGTTTTAAAATTATATGAGTTTATCTAAGAATCGTTAATTTTTTGTTAAATAAACTTCTATAATATTTATTATGCTTTTGAGGTAGAATATTATAAGGAACAAAAAGTGCCTACTACTAATCCAAACTTCATAAAAAACAGACTATAATATAATTAATTATATTTCTAAGGTAAAAAATGAAACTAAAATTAGCAAGAAAAACACTTAAATCAAAGCCAAAATTAATTGAGATAGATAAAATTGAGGCAAAATTAGATACACAAAGTATATATTATTTTGATATTGAGAATTCTCACAAAGAGTTAAAAGAGTTGATAGAGTATTTTGAAGAGAGAGAATATTCTGTATATATGAGAGAAGTAAAATATGGATTGAGTGAAAATGAGTATATTTATGAAGTCCATATAGTTCAATAAGATTAATTTATGAAAAAATTGTTTCTTGAAACTTTGGGTTGTGCTATGAATAGTCGCGATAGTGAACATCTTGTGGCACAATTAAATCAAAAAGAGCCATATCAACTTACCACGGAGTTGGGTGAAGCCGATTTAATAATTATTAATACTTGTAGTGTTAGGGAAAAACCTGTATCAAAGCTTTTTTCTGAAATAGGGGTATTTAATAAAAAGAGAAAAAAGGGTGCTAAGATAGGAGTTTGTGGTTGTACTGCTAGTCATCTTGGCAAAGAGATTATCAAACGAGCCCCTGTTGTTGATTTTGTATTGGGTGCTAGAAATGTATCTAAGATAAATGAGGTGGTAGATAAACATCATGCTGTTGAGATTGATATAAATTATGATGAGAGCCAATTTCAATTTGGAGAGTATCGTAACCACTCATTAAGGGCTATGATAAATATCTCTATTGGTTGTGATAAGCAGTGTTCATTTTGTATAGTACCTGCTACTCGTGGAGAGGAGATTTCAATTCCCAAAGATATTATTATCTCTGAAATTCAAAAAGTTGTAGATAATGGAGCAAAAGAGGTAATGCTTTTGGGACAAAATGTCAATAACTATGGAAGAAGATTTAGTGATAATAGTGGTAGTAAATATAGTTTTACAATGTTACTTCAAGATATTAGTAAAATTGATGGACTTAAAAGAATTAGATTTACTTCTCCACACCCACTACATATGGATGATGAGTTTTTAGAAGAGTTTGCTTCTAATCCAAAAATTTGTAAGCAGATTCATATCCCTCTACAAAGTGGTTCTACCAAACTGCTCAAAGAGATGAAAAGAGGATATACCAAAGAGTGGTTTTTAAATCGTTGTAATAAAATCAGAGAGATGTTGCCAAATGTAGCAATTTCAACAGATATTATTGTAGGATTTCCAAATGAGAGCGAAGAGGATTTTAATGATACTTTAGATGTATTAGAGAAAGTTAGGTTTGACCAACTATTTTCCTTTAAATATTCACCTCGCCCAATGACTCCTGCAAAAGATTATGAAAATCAAGTAGATGCACAAGTAGCATCAGCAAGACTTACACATCTTCAAGCAAGACATACAGAGATTTTAGATGAGATTATGGATTCTCAACTAGGTTGTGAGATAGAGGTATATTTTGATGAATTAAAAGCTAATAATCAAATATCAGGACGAAGTGATGAGGGAAGATTAGTATATATAGATGGTTCAGAAGATATATTAGGGACTATTAGAAAAATTAAAGTTACTAAAGTATCTCGTGCTTCACTTAGTGGAGAGTTGATATAGACTTTAAACGCAAAAAAAAGCTACTACTACGAAAGATAGCTACTATTATTATCCCACCAATTATATATATATTTATGAGAATTATTTGGTGGAGTAGTAAAAAAGAGTATCACTATATAGATAAGCCAATTAAAAATAACTCTATTTTAGTGGGTTGGCATGGAGAGCTTTTTGTGCTTCCCTCTATTTATAAAAATCTTGATATTGATGGAGAGAAGTTTGGAGTGATTAGTCATCATCATGATGGAGATGTTATTGCTAATTCTCTTAATTTAATGGGTATCAAGAGTATTAGAGGCTCATCTTCAAAGGGTGCTAGAGGTGTAATAATAAGTTCTATTAGAGAGATAAAAAAATCTAATAATATATTTTTTACACCAGATGGACCAAGAGGTCCTAGATATACTCTAAGTGATGGGGCATTATCATTGGCAATTAAATTTAAACTTCCTATTATTATTATTGGTTATAAATCAAATAGATATTGGCAGTTTAATTCGTGGGATAGATTTGTAATACCAAAGCTATTTAGTAAAATAGATATATATTATCAAACTTTAGATATGAGTGATATGGATATAAATGAAGCAAGAGATATATTAAAAGAGAAGATGATGAGATATGTTATTAGCTAATTATGATAAACTCACTAAAGAGTTTTTGGATTACCTCAAAGATAATCGTGGTTATCCTGATGTTACAATTAAGACTTATAAAATAGTCTTAGAACAACTTAGAGGAAAATATAAAATAGATAATGCCACAGGTAAATTTGATATAAGAGAGTTTAGAGTAGAGATAGTAGAACTTAATAAAAAAACTATTGTCAAAAAACTATCAGCTATTAGAAGCTTTATAGAGTTTCTTTATGACCAAAAAGATATAGAGTTTCAAATAGTTGGTGATGATACTATTAAAGTACCTCAACGACTCCCAAAACCCATAGAAAATAGATATATAGAAGAGGTATTATCATCATCTTCACTATTAGAAAAAACTATTGTATATATGCTTTATGGATTAGGTATTCGTATTAGTGAATTAGCATCTATAAAGCTTATTGATATCAAAAGTGAGTGGATATTAATCAATGGTAAAGGGGCAAAACAGAGAGAGTTACCTCTACTTCCAATTCTCTCATCAATTATAAATCAATATAGAGCTTTTGCCAACCCAAATATATACCTGCTAGAAAAAAAAGATAAACCATTAAATACAAATCAAATTAGATATATTGTAAATAAAGTATTTAAAGCAAATGGTATAAAAGTAAGCCCACATCAACTAAGACACTCATTTGCCACTGATTTATTAAATGAGGGGGCAAGAGTAAGTGATATATCCAAGCTACTAGGACACTCTACAATGGCATCTACTCAATTATATACAAAACTTGCAAATAGCACAAAACTAAATGAGTATCTAAATTCTCACCCACTCTGTAAAGATTAATCACTCCTAGACTCTGAAACTTTTTTGATTTTATCTAATATGTGAGGTTTATCAAGAATTAATCTTTTGAAATCATAGGTGGTTAATTCTAACATCTCACACCGTTTTTTAGCTATTACTGTGGCTGTTCTTTGTATATGCTTGATAAGTGCAATCTCTCCAATAAAATCACCTGCACCCAATATAATATCTAAATTATCTTTTTCTCTTGTAACTTCTACCTCTCCATCTAAAATAAAATACATACTATCACCAATATCTCCCTCCTTGATAACTACCTCATCTTTACTAAATCGTCTAATAAAAAGCATTCTAGCTATCTCTGATATTGTACCTTTATCAAGATGGGCAAAAATAGGGACTTTTGCAACTAAATTCCAACTGGTGATATATCTAATTCTTGCTAATTCTTGTGCAAATCCATTTACCAAGATACCAGCAGGTAGGGCAAACATACCTAATCCAACTAATGATGCTAATGAACCTAATATCTTACCTATAATTGTAATAGGTACTACATCACCATATCCTACTGTTGCTAGTGTAGCAATAGACCAAGACATAGCCTCTATAATACTAGAAAATCCTTTGGGATTAACATCTCTCTCCAAAAAATATAATATAGTAGATAAGAAAAAAGTGAGTAGAAGCATTAAATATAGTGAAGCTAATAGAGATTTTCTCTCATTTACAATTACATCTTTAAATATTACCAAAGCATCAGAAAATCTTGCAATTTTGAGAAAAGATATTATTCCTAAAGTAACTTTAATATCATTTGAGGTATCTAAAAATGTCAATATAAATGTAATAGATGCTATTAAATCTATAATACCATCAAAAGATAACATATATGTTTTTAATTTATTATCTATAACAGCTTTTTTAATATACATAATATTATCAATAACTAATATACCAAAGAGTATATGCTGGAAAAATATACTATAACTATGCCACTCTCTTCCAAGAGATGTATCTTCACAAGCTATTAATATAGATGCAACAGCAGTAGTAAATATGATAATATACTTATATATTTCAAACTCTTTATATGTATCTATTAACGGTTTCATCCACCCCATCCATGCATTTTTTTGGCACTTAATACTTCAAAATCATTAGATATATCAATTGTATTAATAGCTACAAAAAAGTTATTTTCTAACTCCTCTTTCCACTCTTGTAGTTTATCTTGTTTACTCTTATCAATAAAAATCAAAATAATACCACTACCTTTAATTACTTTATATATTTTTTGACTAAAATCACCAATATTTTCTATATCAGCAGATATATATACAAAGTCATAAAGTCTTGCTTGAAGCATAAAAGAGGCTCTATTTAAATCAAGAAATCTTACAGATGATACTTTTGAGAGTTTATATTTATCATTATATCTATTATCTTTTGTTATTAAGTTAAGATGAAAATCATACTCTTTATCTTTGACAAATTCAAATAATTTATCTATCAACATATTTTCATTAGATATATTTTTATTAATATCAGCTACTTGCATTAATCTTAATGCAGGATGATTTGGTATTATTTGTATTAGAGTATCTACAATTGTATCTTCTAAAGTTTTCAATTTTAATCCATTTAATAAGTTATATAAGTATTATAAACCTTTTATACTTTTTATTTGATTATATTTTAATAAATTTTATGGTATAACCTACAACTTATTTAAATCCTAAAGCCAAAGAGAGAAAAATGAAAAGAAAAAAAATATATAACCCAAATTCAAAAGAGACAACCAAAGATAGAAAAATTTTTGGTGGTGACCCAACTGGTATATTTGAGTTAAATGATATTAAGTTTCAATGGGCTTATAATTTATGGGAAACTATGTTGAATAATACTTGGTTTCCAAAAGAGGTGGATATGACACCTGATATTCAAGACTATAAAAGACTTACAGATTCTCAAAAGAGTGCTTATGATAAAGTTTTAGCACAATTAATTTTTATGGATTCGCTCCAAACTAATAATATTATTGATAATCTAAACCCATTTATCACTTCACCAGAGATTAACTTAGTATTAGTTAGACAAGCCTTTGAAGAGGCATTACATGCTCAATCTTATGCTGTGATGGTAGATAGTATATCATCAAATAGCGAAGAGATTTATGATTTATGGCGTAACGATATGATGCTAAAGACCAAAAATGATGCAATAGCCAAAGTTTATGAAGAACTTAGTAATAATCCAACAGATAAAAACATAGTTAAAGCAATGTTTGCTAATCAAATTTTAGAGGGAATCTATTTTTATAGTGGATTTGCTTATATGTACACACTTGCTAGAAGTGGCAAGATGTTGGGTTCTGCTCAGATGATTAGATTTATCCAAAGAGATGAAGTTACACATCTAATTTTATTTCAAAATATGATTCGTTCAACCAAAAGAGAGAGACCAGAACTATTTACAAAAGAGTTGATAGAAGAGGTTTATGATATGTTTAGAGAGGCTGTAAAATTAGAAGTTGAGTGGGGTAAATATATCACACAAGGACAAATTTTGGGTTTAACAGATGATATAATAGAACAGTATATCCAGTATCTTGCAGATGAGAGATTAAAAGCTGTTGGCTTAGAAAAAATTTATAATGTATCACACCCTATATCTTGGGTTGATGATTTTGCTAAATTTAATGAACAAAAAACAAACTTCTTTGAGGGAAATGTTACAAATTATAGTAAAGGGAGTTTAAATTTTGATGACTTTTAATAAAGAGGTAGCTATTTTACAATTTAATAGTGATAAGTCTTATGAAAAAAATCTTATAAGATTAGTAGAAGCGATAAAATCAAATCCAAAAGCAGATATTTTAGTAGCCCCAGAGGTGCTATTAACTGCCTTTGATTATGATAACTTTGATAAAGTTGGAGAGTTTTATAACAAGGCAATAGAGCAATTAACTCAAATCATAGATAATCAAATCTTAGTTTTAACACTTGTGTATAAGAGTGATAGGGGATTTGTAAATAGAGCTGTTGTTATAAATAGAGGGAAAGTAGTCTATACCCAAGATAAAGTCAAACTCTTTACTATTGGAGATGAAAGAAAATATTTTATATCAGGAGATATAGAGAGTATTGTAAAGTTTGAAATAGAGGGTATAACTTATGGAATATTAATCTGTTTTGAACTAAGATTCAAAGAGATTTGGAAGAGATTAGAGGGGTGTGATGTGATTATTATCCCATCTCGCTGGGGACTACCAAGAAAAGCCCATTTAGAGACTCTATCACAAGCTTTAGCTATTGTAAATCAGTGTTTTGTACTACTATCAAACTCATCTGATAGCGATATGGCAAGTAGTAGTGCTATTATCAATCCAAATGGAGAGGCAATTAGAGATGATAATAGTGATGTTATTTATGGAGAGATTGATTCTAATGATATTAAAAAAATTAGACGATATATATCTATGAAATAATAGAAATTAAATTATAGATTTGATAATTGATAAATCTATAATTTTAATTTGTCATAAAATATATCAATAATGTATCTTGATAAAAATTATCTCCATCATCACTAATCATAATATATCTATTTTTACCCACTCTTACAAGCCCCTCAAAGTTATCTACATCCCACCCCTTAGAACTATCAAGAGTAGCTAATATTTCACTTTTACAAAAATTATTCTTACAATTTTTAATATAAACTTTTTTGAGAGTGATAATAAATGGGCGAAACAGTCCACTAAATGCTCGTTCTAAGACCAAAATATTACCATCATTCATAACTTCAATTGCACTAATTGCACTATTTTTATGAGTAGATGCACTAAAGTGCCATTTTTTACCTTTTGATGAGTATATTGTTTGAATTGATTTAGGATTTTTTTTGATTGGGTACTCTGTTGCCATTAAAAAACCATATTTATAATGATAAGCTAATGCCTCTATTCCTTTGTTCTTGCCTCTTAAATATCTAATCTTTGATATATCTTTGGGTACTCTATATTTGGCTATCATTCTACCATTACTACCAAATCTAGCCACTTTTGGTCGTCCCTCAAAAGATAATACTAATCTACCTTTATAATCAAGTGTAGCACCCTCACTATCTCTTCTATAATTTCTAAACTTTTTACCATTTTTTTTGGTGATTTTAACACCTTTTAGAGGGGTAAGAGTTGATATTTTATCATCAAATATAGCCCTAAATTCAAACACCCTACCCTCATCACTTACCATATATAATTTTTTTGATTTACGGTTATAAGCCAAATCAGATATTTCACTAAACTTCACACCATCTATATTATCATAATGCAAACTCTTTTGGTCTAGTATCTCAATTTTCATAAATTTATTAGAAGCACCCCAAGGTAAAATATCAGTACTACTCATATAAGCAAATAGGTTTGTAAATAAAAACGATATTATAAATAGTTTTTTAATCATATATATCCATTTTTGGCAAAAGTCTATCACAAATACCCTAAAAGTTATATTGAATAAAAACTTTTAAAGTGCATTAGATAAATCCAATTGAAAATATACTAACAACAAATTTTAATATATTTGATTTAGGATTGATAAAACCAACCAATTATCAATCTAAACTAATTTGAATCTCTTTAATCTCATCTATACTTAACCGTGCAGTAGTTTGCTTCACAATATTCTTTTTATTGCCCAATCAAAGCTTATTAGTTTTCTTGGCATCTTTTACCTTTTTTAGGATTATTATATCATAAATAAATTATATTTTTTATTTAGAACTTGTTTTTAATTCTCTACTATATTATGAGTCGGTTACTACCTTAAAAATCTAAAAAACTTTAAATATAACATTTGAGATAAAATATAAATTGATTTCCAATCCCCATTTTCCATTATCTCATCTCTATCTAGCCATACCACTCTATCTTGTGAGTGTTTGCTTTCTATCTCATATTCTGCTTTTTGAGTTTTGGATTTATTGGTTATATCTACGATAAATAGCTTACATATTTGAGACATTTGAGTAGATACTAAAGTCTCTCCTACAAAGTGAATTTTTGATAACTCTACCTTATATCCAGACTCTTCTGCTACTTCTATTTGACATATCTCTTTGGGAGTTTTATCCATATCTATACTACCACCAAATGCTGTGATAAGAGATGCCAAATAGTTATTTGTATCAAGTGGAGGCTTAGACTCTTTGATAAGTGCGAATTTATCTATATTTTTATCATAAAGAATAAAAGCGATACTATCTACTCCTGCTCTTTGGGCATACATATAATAATCTCTACTTTTTTTGATAGATATAAAAGAGTCTCCATTAAAGTTTTTTTCACTAGATTCCCATATAGTCTCTACTCTATTTTCAAACTCTTCTTTGATAATATTCATATCTATTTGAAATTTCCAAATACTAATGGTGCTTTAAGGTCAAGTTTTTTAACTTCACTAATCACAGATTGTAGGGCATCAATTTTTTTACCACTTACTCTTACTTCATCACCTTGAATTGATGGTGTAACTTTAAGCTTCATATCTTTAATAGCTTTTACGATTTGTTTAGCTTCATCTTTTTCAATAGTATCTACTATTTTATAGATTATTTTACTATTTCCACCACTTACACCCTCTTTTTTGACCTCTTCTAATGATTTACCTGCTATTCCTCTTTTGATAAGCTTAGATATTAAAATATCTTTGAGGGCATCAATTTTTTCTTCACTTGAACTTGTAAGATTTAATACCTTTGCCTTTTCATTTAGGTCTATCTCTGCTTTGACTCCTTTGAAATCAAATCGTGTAGATACCTCTTTTTGTGCCATAATTACAGCATTTTTCATCTCACTCATATCAAGTTTTGCTGATATATCAAAATAGTGTTCTTTTGCCATCTCTTCTCCTTTAGTTTATTGTAACTTCTAAAATAATCAAAATCAAAAATATAAATCCTAAATATCCATTAACTGTAAAAAATGCCTTATCTATCTTTGTAAAATCTTTATTTACTAAATAGTGTTCATATCCCAACATTATAGCACTAAATATTACAGCTATCATAGCAAATATTCCCAAAGATGCTTTAATTATAAATATAGCCCAAAATATTATGGTAAGTGTATGAAATATTTTTGCTATCATCATCGTATTTTTAACACCAAATTTTGATGGGATTGAGTGTAGTTTATGTTTTTTATCAAACTCTATATCTTGAAGAGAGTATAACAGGTCAAATCCTGCTACCCAAAAAGTAACCCCAATAGCTAAATATATTGACCACATAGTAAAATCATTTAATACAGCTACCACTCCTGCTATTGGTGCTAAACCCAAGCTAATCCCTAATATAATATGGGCAAGTACTGAAAATCTTTTAAATAGTGTATAAGCACCTAAAATTATTAAAATTGGAATAGATAGTTTAAATGCTAAATCATTAATAATATATGCTACTCCAATAAATATAAAAGCATTTATTATAATAAAGCTTATCATCTCAATATTTGATACTCTACCATCAACAGATGGGCGATTTTTGGTTCGTGGGTTTAGGGCATCTACATCTCTATCAAGATAACGATTTACTCCCATAGCAAAGTTTCTTGCACTAAGGGCTGAGAAAGTCCCCAAAATAAATAGCTTCCACCCAAACCAACCATTACTTGCTATAAGCATTGCTATAAATATAAATGGTAGTGAAAATATTGAGTGTTTAAACATTACAAGTTGTGTAAATTTATCAATATATTTAGTAATTTTATTCATATCTACTCTTATGGGTGTGGGATTTTAAGTTTGCTATTAAGTGAGATAGCAATAGATAAGACTATAATAGATACTACATATATATTTGTAATAACTCCATAACTATAAACTAAATATAAAACCCATAATAAAATAGCACCAAGAGGAGTAGGGACACCCTCAAAATACTTACTTACCCCTCCAGCATCAGTTTTGAGATTAAACTCTATAAGTCTTCTAAGCCCACTAATAATATAAAATATAAAGATAATACCCACCATAATCTCATCTATTGTAGATGATTTCTCAATAGCATAAAATACCAAAAATGATGGCATAACTACAAATGATATAAAATCAGCAAAACTATCTACTTGCACACCAAATTCGGTAGATAAATTATATTTTCTTGCTATTTTTCCATCAGCAATATCAAAAGCCCCACCAATCCAAGCCAATATTATAGCCACCAAAAAGTTACCCTCAACAATAAAGTATATCCCCAATATACCACAAGTAATATTGGCAAAAGTGATAATATTTGCTAAATTAAAATGGTTGTTTTTATCAAAAAGTCTCATGTAAATCCCTATAAATAATTGATGATATTTTAGCCTATTTGTGGTTAAACTTATACTATTTTCTATAAATAGATTTTTTATTACTTATCTACAAGTATATATTATTCTATTTTAAACTATCTTCCACCCATTTTCTAATAACCTCTCTTTTGCTTTGCTACATAATGAAGAGTCTATAATAATATATTTTTTTAAAATTTTACTACTATTGTACTCCTCTAATTTTTTATGTAGTTCAAAATAATCTTTTGTATCTTTGGTTACTACTTTGCTTTTACGATTGATATATATGATTATTATATAATATTTTTTGACTGTTACACCAAAGTATAAATCTATTTTTTTTCTACTACCAAGAGTTTTAAGCTCCATCTTTTCTAGCGATTTACATATTATATTTTTTTTACTTAATCTCTCTACTATATATTTCAAACTTATATCTCTTCTGCTAATGGGTGGTATTTATTTATGGTTTCTTTTAACTCTTGAGACTCTATATGTGTATATATTTGAGTAGTTACTAATGATGAGTGTCCTAATAACTCTTGTACTACTTTTAAATCTGCTCCACCTATTATAAGGGCAGAAGCAAATGAGTGTCTTAGGGTATGTGGAGATACATTTAGATATTTTTTGGTGATATTATATGCTGTTATTCTACTAAGTCTATTTCCATTTTTATTTAGCCAAATATATGTAGATGATATATCTGCCTCTTTTAGATACTCCTCTAGGGCTTTAATTGCTATAGGTGCTAATGGTACTAATCTCTCTTTTTCACCTTTGGCAAATCTAATTTTAAGCCAGTTATCTATAATATCTTCTCTTTGGACATTTAGAGCCTCTGATACTCTACAACCACTCGCATATAGAAATAGAATTAAAGCATAATCTCTTAATCCATTTGTTTTGGTTTTATCTATTAACTCTAATCCTGATAAAATCTCATCAGTTGATAGGTATTTAGGTAGGTTTCTAGGGACTTTTGAGGTTTTTAGTGATATTTTACTTTTGGTTAGAGATTCTCTTTTTGCAAAATTAAAGAAGTTATTGATAGATGATAATTTACGATTTAGGGTTCTTTTGTTTTCAAATTGAGCTAAAAACTTTAGAATATCCATATTATCAAGAGATAATAAATCTCGTGGTTGATAATACTCTTCTAGCTGTTTAATATCTTTTATATAACTTTTGATACTTTGAGTATTTAGTGCTTTTACTACACTTAAATACTCATAAAATGATATTAAGGCATCACTCATAGTTTAGATTATTTAGAGAAATTACCTCTTTGTTTTTGAATAGTCTTCCATTTGAGATAAATGTATATCTATCTACATCTTCAAATTTATAAATTCTATGTTTGCTTAAATCACTATTTAATACTACTAGAGAGCCTTTAAAATCAAGTGCAAAAAGTTTATTGTTATAGCTTCCTACTACACTATAGTGAGCAAAATCAAATTTAAGAGTTGTTATCTCTTTTAGATTCATATCAGTTTTGATAATATTACCAGATTTTGTAAAGATATAGATAGCATTATTGGCTATAATTACTTCACTTATCTTAGCTCTTAGTCTATTTTCTACACCATTTTGTATAGTCATAATACCATGAGATGATGCTGTAATAATTTTACTTCCCACTTTTTCCAATATAATAGCATTATTAAATGTTTTTTCTGCACTAATATATATAGTGGTTGTAGCACTTTTATTATTTGCTTTTAATGTTAATAATTTTCCATCAAGAGTTGGTAAAATGATTGAATTACCCACAAATATTGGATTAGCTACTCTTGTATCAATAGCAAATACTTTTTGAGATTTATCTTCCCAAAGTTTCATATTATTAGATATATTATAGATACCATAAGAGTTATCTTCTAATAGATATACTATAATATTACCTGAAATTGATGCTGTTACAACTGGTACTTTAAGCCCAATTACAACTACACTCTCTTTTGATGATTTGCTAATTACTTTGAGATTACCACTACCATTAGATGATAATATATATCTACTTGATTCATTGATATATTTATAATCTTTGCCAAGATTTACCACTCCACTACCATTTTTGGTAATATACTCACCATTATTTAGAGTAGCACCTTTTTGATTTAAAAATTTAATTTTACTATTGATAGAGTGCTTAACTGCTGGAATATGGTCTCTTATTTCTGGCTTGAAATATTTTTTGGAGTTACAACTAGATAAAATTGCTAGTGATATAAATCCTAACATTAATACTTTTCTCATTTTGATACCTCTATTGTTTGATGTTTTAATACAATTGCAAGATTATATAAAGATGAATTTGGTTCTATAAAACTAAGTTTATTTAGTGCTTTTTGATTATCATTAGACTCTATAAACTTATAAGCCTCTTCTATAAGAGACAAATCTTTATAATATTTTGAATTACCAATTTTATTAGAGATAATATTATTATGATATTTACTAACATCTGCAATAATAGAATTTTTACTATTTGAAAGCTCACCTAATACTTTAGTATCTTTTGATTTAACTGCATTAGAATATAAAAAAAGTTCATAAAGTTTTGGATTTTTACTCTTTAGGTTTGCAAGTGCTTGATTATCGTTAGCATTTTGTTGAAGTGCCAAAAGAGAACTATTTGCACTCTCTAAATTTGATTGTATCATATAGTTATTGATAGCATTACCACCAAATGCAAGAACCACAACAATCAATGAAGCCCAAATTTTTATTTTGTGCTTTTTATAAATTTTTTCTAGTTTAAATGCACCCTCTAATACTTTTTCATCACTACTTAATTCA
>JAMOOX010000005.1 GCA_027065045.1 Campylobacteraceae bacterium
TTAGTTCTGTGCTGTATACTGTTTTTTTACGACTCATCTTATACCCCTTTTTTCATTTCTTATCTAATTTTACTCTTTTTTAGATTAGAGTTATTTTTTAGTTGTTTGTTTTCCTTGGGGTATTATAAGTAGTTTAAATAGCATTAGCATCACCTGACCCCTATTCTTTAATTCCCAAAAATTTACTAACTATTGGCATTTAATTTTCCTTAAATTCATCTAATATTTTATTAAATTCAATTTCATCTATAGTTCCATCAATAGAAATTAATAATTTATTTCTAATTTGGTTACTTATCATATCAAATACTTCACTTTTAGTTAAAGGACTAAAATAATAATTTTGCTCTTTTAAAATTTCAGAACTATTATCCCCTTTTAAAATATCACAATTTATCATTAAAGTTAAGTATTTATTTAACTCTTTTTCCTCAATATTTAATATTTTTAATATATCTATTAAATCATAAAAATATATATTTTTAAACTCATCTTTATTTTCTAATAGATATTCAATAATACTATAAAAATTATTTATATTTTCAGGTATAAATATTAATGGTTTTTTAGAAGATAAAAATCGTATATAATTCTCTTTAGAATGGATTTTTGGTAATTCATGCATATATTCAATTTTATCAAATTGTTTTAATGAATACTCTTTTTGTAAAATTCTATAATCACTAGGCTCTTTTAAACATAAATAAAAACCAGTATCTTTTAATATATATCTGATAAAATCACTAAATCTTGCAAAACCAAATTGCCTAAAATCAAAATTAATAAACATATAATTTAATGCACTTTTAAATACCGATATGTTTAATCCATCATATTTTAATACTTGTTGTGCTTGATGATTTTGCCAAAGTTGTTGCATGAGAGTTAATATATTATTTTTTATATCTGTTATGTCATAAGTTTCAAGTGATTTAATATTAGGTAATACATCTTTTAATATAGGATTTTCAATTATTTGTTTTTTCTTATTTTCATCTATTGACATTTTTTCCAGTATATTTAACTGTTCCTTACTAAGAGTGTTATCTATATAGATAAAATCATCACATATTTTTGTAAAAATAGCATTTGCTGTATTTTTATAAGCACAACCGATAACTTTTTTACCATATTCGCTAATTTTCTTTACTAATGAAGAAAATCCACCATCACCTGAAACTATTACAAAAGTATCTATAAAATCTTTTGTATATAAAATTTCCATTGTATCAATTACAAGTTGAATATCGGCTGCATTTTTCATATTACCTTTAGAAAATCCATACATTTGAATAGGCTCTATTCCAAGTTCTGATATATCCCATTTTAGTTGATTAAGTTTATGATTGCTCCAATCAGCATAAGCTTTTTGAATGGCTATATTAGATAAATTCATTTTATCTAGTTCTTTTAAAATATTCTTTAATGATACTTCAGATAAATATTTTAAATTATATCCACCAACTAAATTTTCTATATCATATAATACTGCTATGTTTTTCATTTTTACTTATTCCTTTTTTAGAATGTCTAACTATTCATTCAACCCCATTATAACAAAATAATCTTTAACCAACTAATTATATAAATCTATTATATATTCTATTAATAATAGAAATAGCATAACAATACAACTATTATGCTATAATCAGTAAATAAAGATATACTCTTAATAATATTATTATAATTATTAGAGTATAAATAAGCAACAAATATTTAATTTATATTGAAAGAGTGTATTATTGAAGTTAAGAAGAAATTACTAGATATTGTGCGAGACAAAATTAGATTTAAACATTATAGTATATCTACTGAAAAGACTTATGTTCATTGGGTAACACATTATATACTTTTTCATGATAAAAAACATCCAAAAGATATGGGTAAAAGAGATATAGAGAAGTTTTTAACACATCTCGCTATGGAACGGAAAGTTTCTCCATCTACACAAAATCAGGCTTTTTCTGCGATACTGTTTTTATATAAAGAGGTTTTGGATATAGATATGAGTGAGGTTTTGAATTTGAGGATAAAAGATGTGGATATGGGGTTTGATAAGGTTTATATATGGGATAGTAAATCGCTCAAAGATAGGATTGTGCCTTTGTCTTTGAAGCTTAAAAATAGACTTTTGGTGCAGATAGAGTATTCTACCAAAATATTACATAGATTATAAACCTCACTTTAATAAACAGCTAATAAATCTATGTTAAACTTTTACAAAGAATTAAGTAATATCATTGTATATTATCAAACCAAAGGAAAATAGATGAGAATATATAAATTATTAGTTATATTTAGCTTTGTTTTCTATATCCCTATTCAATCAGAGAGTTCATTATCTATCAAAGAGCTTTTAGTTGAGATAGATAAAGCACCTAATCAAGAGAAGAGGGTTTTGATAAATAGGTTGAAACTGCAACTAAAGAGTCTTAATGTAAAGGTGCGAAAAAAAACTATGATTGAGGTGAAAAAATCTATGAATAAGATGAATCATAATAATCAACATGGTCATACAAAGCCACATAAATGTAACCATCAACCAAAATTTAGACACTTACATCAAGAGAACCCTCATCAACATACTCCAAATGAGCATAATAATGATAAAGGTAGAAGGTGAGAATTAAAAAGATAGTGTTACTACTTTTTATATTTGTTAGACTCTATGGGTGGGAAGATAGTGATATGGACGGTGTATCTAATATAGATGATTTATGTCCAAATACAAAGTTTGAATATTTAGTAGATAATATTGGGTGCCCAATAGATGGGAGTATTGGTAAGTTATCTTTGATATTGGGTAGTAATATCAATATATATGACTCTATTAGTAGTCAAGATTATAACTTTTTTATAAAATACTCATATAAACTATGGGCATTATCTCTATATACTTCACAAGAGAGTACAGATAGTGTGGATTTATCAACGGGTGATTTATATATATCTTTACATTATAATATAATAGGGGATAGGCTTAGTACCAAATTATCTTTGGGTGCAAAAATTGCTATTGGTGATGATGAGATAAGCACTGGAGAACACGACTACTTTACATCAATTAATCTCAAATATCTAATCTCTTCAAATTTAAGGTTAATGTCTAATCTCAACTATACTATTACAGGAGATAACTCTAAAACAAGCTATAAAAATCCTATTGGATATAGTCTTGGGCTAGGGTATAATATGGGTGATAAGTGGTATATGGAACTCTATTATCAAAATAGTAACTCTATATATGAGGGTAGTGATGATTATAGTTCTATCTCTATATCAGGTAGTTATAACTTTACAGATAATATTTGGGCTACGATTGGATATACCAATGGATTGGATAATCTCTCTTATAGTGATATATTTTCTTTGAAAGTTGGAGTGAGTTTTGAATAAATTATTACTATTAGAAGATGACCCAAGTTTAGCAAAGAGTCTTATTAAGTATCTTAAATTTTATGAGTATGATATTGATTGGGCAAAAAATGGTGATGAGGCTATAGAATTGACTTATAATAATAGATATACTCTATATCTATTTGATGTAAATGTACCCTCTATTAGTGGTATAGATTTACTGAAGTTATTGCGAGATGCTAATGATTTGACTCCTACTATTATAATATCTGCTATGGTAGATATAGCCTCTATTACCAAAGGCTTTATCGCAGGGGCTGATGATTATCTCAAAAAACCATTTGACCCTGATGAGCTTTTAATTCGTATCAAATCCAAAACTAAGATGCTTCAAAATACTCTATCTTTTGGAGATTATAGGGTAGATTTGATAGATAAGAGGTTCTATTATAGAGATGAGGAGCTTTATCTTGGTAGAGTCCAACAAGATATTTTGATAGCCCTAATTACAAACTATCCAAATCCTGTGGTATATGATGAGTTGATACTACTGCTAGATAAACCTAGTGAAAATGCTCTTCGTGTAAATATAGCTAAACTCAAAAAGATACTAGATATAGATATTAAAAATATAAGAGGAGTGGGATATAAAATTATCTGAAAAAGAGTCATTTATCAAAAGTTTTACTCTGTTTTTTGTAGTAATAGAGATATTTTTGATATTTATATTTTATAACTACTACCAACTACAAAAAGAGCATCTAAATGATAGACTATTTTTGGAGATGAAAAATTATAGTTTTTTCTTTGATGATGATAAGTTTACCATAGAGACTATATCAAAAGTAGATAAAAACCAACTATATGAACTCTACTTTGATAATAATAATCTATATATTATCACACCTATTTTAGATAATCAAAATATATCATTGGCGATTTTATATCCACTATCATCATATAATAATCTACTAGATGATACAACAGATAGCCTACTTATACAATTTATTCTACTATCTCTTATATCTACTCTAATCTCAATCATATTTGCACTCTACTCTCTATCACCTATAAGAGAATCAATAAGAGTCTTAGAGGAGTTTATCAAAGATATAATCCATGATTTAAATACCCCAATTACATCAATTCTAATCAATCTAAAAATGATGAAAAAAAATGATGAGGTAGAGAGTATTATAGAGAGTACAAATGCTATATCAATGCTACATAAAAACCTCACTAGCTACCTCAACAATATGCAATTTGAAAAAGAGAAATTCAATCTCAAAGATACCATAAACCAACAAATCAAACTATTTAGTTCATTATATGATTATCTAAATTGGAGTATTGATATAGAAGATAGAGTAATATACTCCAATCAAAATGCCCTAAGTAGAGTAATATATAATCTAATTAGCAATGCTTGTAGGTATAATATATCAAATGGATTTATAGAGATTAAAATAAGAGATAATATCTTATCTATATCCAATAGTAGCTATGGCATCAAAAAGCCATCTAAAGTATTTGATAGATTTTATAAAGAGAGCAGTAGAGGATTGGGGATTGGGCTTCATATTGTAGATAAATTATGTAGTGAACTTGGTGTGAAGAGAAGTTTAGAGGTAGATGATAATGGGGTTGTTATGGTTGAACTAATATTTTAAAATAATAACTCTATCAATTATAACTAAAATTATGCCATAATGTCATCACTAAGAAATATACAAGGGATACTATATATGTGTGGGATAGTTGGATATTATGGTAATAATGAAAAAAAAGAGATATTAATTGATGGATTAAGAGAGTTGGAGTATAGAGGATATGATTCAGCAGGAATAGCATTGATTAATGATAACTTACTCAATCACTTCAAAGCTATTGGCAAACTTGATAATCTAGCTTATAGAATGAGAGATTTTAATAGTAGTGGTTTTGGAGTAGCTATTGGGCATACAAGATGGGCAACTCATGGTAAGCCAACTGAACTTAACGCACACCCACATTTAGGGGATTATAGTTTTGTAGTCCATAATGGGATAATAGAAAATTATAAAGAACTAAAAGAGACTCTAAAGAGTGATGGAGTAGAGTTTCTAAGCCAAACAGATACAGAAACAATAGTTCATCTATTTGAAAATATTAATAACCAAATAGATAACCCTTTTGAAGCATTTACCCAAACAATTAATAGGTTAGAGGGTGCTTATGCTACTTTGATTATTAGTGAGGCGATGGCAGATACAATATTTTTTGCTAAATATGGTTCGCCTATGCTTATTGGATTTAATGATGGTGAGATATTTTTTGCTTCAAGTGATACACCTATTATTGGTAAAGCTAATGAGGTATATTATTTAGAAGATGGAGAGTATGGATATATTGTAGATGGAGAGATTAAACTCTTTGATAAAAATGGTGCAAAAGAGTTTAAGAGAGAGAGATTAACCCCTGATAAAATATTGGCTCAAAAAGATGGATATAGATTTTTTATGGAAAAAGAGATATATGAACAATCATCTATAATGAGTGATACTATTATGGGTAGAGTTAATGATAATGGAGTTGATTTTGATGAGATTGATGATAGCATATTAGATGGTATTGATGAGATTAAAATTTGTGCTTGTGGGACAAGCTACCACTCGGCTTTAACAGGTGCTTATCTATTAGAGAGAAGTGCTAAGATACGCACAAGTGTAGAGATAGCAAGTGAATTTAGATACAAAGACCCATTACTATCAAACAAAACTCTATTTATTACAATATCACAAAGTGGAGAGACAGCAGATACACTTGAAGCCCTAAAAATGGCAAAAAAAGCAGGATTAAAGTCATTATCTATCTGTAATGTAGATAACTCATCTATTGTAAGAGAGAGTGATATTACAATCCTTACTCGTGCAGGAATAGAAAAAGGGGTAGCAAGTACCAAAGCCTTTGCTACACAAGTGATGGTATTATGGCTATTTAGCCTATATCTTGCCAAAAAAAGAGATAAAATATCACCAGAACAGTTATCAAATGAGATAAAAGCTATACTACACTCACCCACCTCATTAAAAGTTGATGATAATCTTCACTCCAAAATTCATAGATTATCCAAAAGATACCTACATGGTCATGGATTTTTCTTTATAGGTAGAGATATATTCTATCCATTAGCTTTAGAGGGTGCATTAAAACTCAAAGAGATAAGTTATCTTCATGCAGAGGGATACCCAGCAGGAGAGATGAAACATGGTCCAATAGCATTAGCAGATAGTGAGCTTTTTACAATTGCTTTAATGCCTCAAACTCTATGGTATGATAAGATTAAATCAAATGTAGAGGAGTTGAGTGCAAGAGACTCTACAATATTAGCTATATCCCCACTTGATTTTGAGTTAGCAGATGATTTTATCAAAACCAAAGAGTATGACCACCCAATGTTGGAATTTTTTGAGATGATGGTAGTTACTCAAATATTAGCATTAGAGATTTCTATAAGATTGGGTAATGATGTAGATATGCCAAGGAATTTGGCTAAGAGTGTAACGGTAGAGTAGATTTTGAATATACTTAATAGTAAAAACAGGGCTTCATAAATGGAACAATCAACAGCTTTAGATATTTTGAAAATTGGTGAAAATGTCTTTATCACAGGTTCAGCAGGGACAGGTAAGACATATCTTATTAATGAGTATATAGAGTATCTAAAAAATAGAAGAGTAATACCTGCTATTGTAGCACCTACTGGGTTATCAGCTTCTCATATTAATGGGCAGACTATCCACTCATTCTTTGGTATAGGTATCCGTGATGTAGTAGATAATGCTTTTATAGAACTACTTTTATCAAGAAGATACCTAAGAAAGAGATTTAAAAGTTTTGATGTATTAATTATAGATGAAATATCAATGGTATCTCCTCAACTATTCTCATCTATGGATAGAATTTTACAAGCTTTCAAAAACTCACCCAAACCTTTTGGAGGGGTTCAAGTTATTACCTCTGGAGATTTCTTCCAACTCCCACCAATATTCAAAGAAGAGACCCAACAAAAATTTGCATGGCAATCACCATCATGGAGAGATTTAGACTTTAGGACTTGTTATCTTGATATAAAATTTAGACAAGATGATAATCGGCTCATAGATGTTCTTGATGATATTCGCAAGGGTGATATATCTCAAAATACATATCAAACGCTACAATCTTGCCATCTCAAAGAGCTTCCAATAGAACATAAACCAACAAGACTATATACTCATAATATAGATGTAGATAGGATTAATAATTTTGAGTTAGACAAACTTGATACACCTGCTAAAAGATATATTTATAGTGCCAAAGGCTCTAAAAAACATATAGAGAAAATCTTTAATACATCTATGGTTATAGAAGAGTTGGTACTAAAAAAGGGTGCAATTGTAATATTTATCAAAAATTCAATAGAAGATGGGTATGTCAATGGGACAACAGGTGAGGTTATAGGATTTAATAGAGATAAAATGCCTATAGTCAAGACTACAACAGGAGATAAGATTATCGTAAGTGATGATGATTGGCTAGTAGAAGATGAAGAGGGCAAAAATATAGCTACTCTATCTCAAATCCCTCTAAGATTAGCTTGGGCAATAACCATACATAAATCACAAGGTATGACACTAGATGCTGTAGAGATAGATTTATCTAGGACTTTTGAGAGTGGGCAGGGGTATGTAGCTTTATCACGAATTAAAAATATAGATGGGCTTAGATTAATAGGATTAAATGATATGGCACTTAGAGTAGATGCTTTGATTTTGAAAATAGATGATAGGATTAAATCAGCTTCCCAAAGAGCAATAGATGAGATAGAAAAAATGGATAATTTAGAAGAGAGAACCAAAAAGCATATAATAAATTTGGGTGGTACTATCAATAAAATAGAGATAGCAAAAGAGAAAAAAAGTAGAGGCTCTAGCAAACCAAAGGTATCAACATATATAGAGACCAAAAATCTAATCGATAAAGTAAGTAGCATAGCCAAACTTGCCAAAGAGAGAGGATTAGGAGAAGATACAATTATAAATCATCTAAGCAGACTCAAAAAAGAGGATAAAAAACTAAACTTAAATAAGTTTAAACCAAAATCAAATAATTTTAAGAGAGTTATCAAAGTGATAAAAGAGATTAAATTAGAAAAAGATGAAGAGAGTTTTGATAATGATGGAAGCGTAAGATTAAAACCTATATTTGAAGCCTTAGATGAAGAGATTAGTTATTCTGAGATTAGATTAGCGATGTTGTTTGTGTAATTGAAGATTAAGCAATATAATGGTGGTTTTTACCCACCCTACAATAAAAAATAACTCGTAGGGTGGGAGAATCCCACCAAATTTTGATATAGTTTTATCAAAAATTATAAATAAAAAAGGAAACATTTAAAATATGAAAAGATTAGTAGTTTTATTTAGTGGAACGGGGACGAACCTAGCCTATATTTTGAAGAATTTACATCAAAAAGATGGGTTTGAGGTGGTGATGGCACTTACTAATAATCCAAATGCCAAAGGTATAGAGATAGCTAAAAGTTATAATATTAAGGTAGAGATTGTATCTAATAAAGATTTTGATAGTAGAGAGAAGTTTGATAGAGTAGTGGTAGATAAAATTAATTTATGCTCTCCAACTCTTACAGTTTTAGCAGGATTTATGCGAATTCTTACACCAATATTTACAAATAATATCAAATCTATCAATCTTCACCCATCACTACTGCCTAAATATAAAGGACTTTATGCTATTGAGAGAAGTTTTGAGAGTAGAGATAATCAAGCAGGGGTATCTGTCCATTGGGTTACAAGTGAGCTTGATGGTGGAGAGATTATTATTCAAAAAAGTTTTGAACGAGATAATAGTATCAGTTTTGAAGAGTTTGAGGATAATATTAAAAGGATTGAAAAAGAGGCTCTAAAAGATGCTATTATTGAGGTTTTAAAATAGATATTGATAATTATACTACAACTAATAAACAGGTAATAAAAGTAATATATACTTCCTTTATATAAAGGATTAGAGATGAAAAAAACAGTAAAATTAATAACATTCTCATTAGCAGTATCAGTGCTTTTGGTAGGATGTGGTAGTATTACATCTAGTGATACTATAGGTAATGTAAGTAGTAGTGATGATTTAACAGGATATTTTATTGATGCAGAAGTTGCTGGAGTAGGATATGAGACAACATCAGGACTCAAAGGTACAACTGATGGAAATGGTGCTTTTAAATATAAGAGTGGTGATAAAGTAAAGCTTCATATTGGTAATCTAACTTTGGGAGAGATAGAACCACAAAATGATGGATTAGTTACTCCTCAAACTCTATCTCATGGTGATGATGATATCAAAGAGTTACTACTTAGAACGCTACAATCACTTGATAGTGATAATAATACTACAAATGGTATCACAATACCAGAAGATATTACCTCATCACTACACACAATTGATACAATTGATATGGCAGATATAAAAACAGAAGAAAAGCTACTCAAAATTCACTCTCATCTATCTTTGGCTATTGACAAAGATTTTGATGGTCATATAGATGTAGAATCAAAAGATGCACATGAGCATTTTACTCATAGTATGAGCAGTTGGGAGCATGGGAATATTCCTAATAATACTTTAGATGAGCATGGAAATAGACCAGAGAACACACATACACAAGATTATAATAATACTTTAGATATTAATACAATGATGGTATCTACACTAACAACTCAACTAAAAGATGCGATAGCATATATGGGTAATGAAGAGAGATTAGCCTATGATATATATACTAATTTATATAATTATCATCTAAATAACAGTGGTATCAAAATAGAACAACTTAGAAACATAGCTCAAAATGCAGAGATAAAACATATAGAGATTGTTCAAAATATAGTCAAAAAATATACTCTTACTTCTGATGATTTGAGCAATGTTTCAAATCCAGTGGCTAATAGTAGTGTAGCTATTGCAAATATGCCAAGTGGAGAGTATGGTATAGAGGCTATTCAAACACTATATAATGCAATATATGAAAAAGGTATAACTTCTCAAAAAGATGCTCTAGAGGTAGGTTGTATGGTAGAGGTAACTGATATTAATGATTTAGATAAATATATAGTAATGGCACAAGATAGCAACGCACAAGATGTAATAGATTCATTTAATATCCTAAGAGATGGAAGCTACAGCCACTACTGGGCATTTGATAAAGGTCTTAAAAATATTGGCGTAACTGATGGATGTTGTTCATTGGGTAGTGATTATTGTCATAATGAATATCCAACTCATAAACATGATGAAACTACTCAAACAGTTGAAAACAGTGATACTCATCAAGAACAACAAAAAGGTAAAGGTAAACATTAATATAAAAATGGAAGAGACTCTTTGGACTCTTCCAACTCTGAAAATACTATTTTTTGATAACAACCTTATTATCAACAACATCAATAATCTCTACCCTATCCCCATTTTTATATTGATTCAAATTATCATCACATCTCCAATATGTCCCATCAAACTTAATCATATCTTCATCAATATAGCCAATACCTGATATATGCGTTCTCTCCTCTTTTCCATCACTAGGTGTAGATATTTTTTCTAATAATTTACCTCTAAATAAATATGCACCTAAGATAGCGATAACAAATGATAATGCTAATTGAATAATAGCATTATCAAATATATAAAAGTAAGAGATACCTGCTACAATAATAAGTCCAAGACCAAAAAAGAACAATACAAAAGAGAATATAATAGCCTCTAATCCAATTAATAATATTCCTATTGCTACAAGCATTGATGGTGATATTGTATCCATAACTATACTTTTGAAGATATAATATCTTTGAATATAGATAACGAACCAATAAGTTCTGTAGCTTCATAAGGTACTACTATTTTATCTTTTGATGGATTTTTTGCCAATTCACTAAAAGCAACAATTCTATCTTTTGCCAATAAAAACTCTGCTGCTTGAGGATTATTAAGCATAGCTGTATTTATCATAAGCATTGCATTTTGTTGTCCTTCTGCTGTTTTTTCTTGTTCATATTTACTCGCATCTGCCATTCTCTCTATCGCTTCTGCTTCTAAAAATGTTTTCTCTTTTTCACCTTCTGCTTCACGAATTACAGCCTCTTTATTTGCTTTTGCAGTAAGTTCTATTGCTCTCTTTTCTCTCTCTGCCTTCATCTGTAAATTCATAGCCTCTTCTATCTCTAATGGTACAGAAATATCACGAAGTTCTACTCTCATAGTCTTGACACCCCACTTAGAAGATGCCTCATCAATAGCAGTAAGAATTTTACGATTTAATGTATCTCTTGAAGATAGAGTCTCATCAAGTGCTAGTTGTCCTATTTCTGCCCTTAGTGTTGTTGTAGAGAGGTTTGAAAGAGCATCTTTAAAATTTACTACTCCATAGGTTGCCATTTTGGCATCTTCTACTTGAATAAATATAATTCCATCAACACTAATATTTACATTATCTTTTGTAATTACGCTTTGTTGAGGTATATTTATAATCTGTTCTTGTTTGGTAAGTTTTGCACTTATATTATCTAAGATAGGTAGAATTATATGAAATCCACCCTCAAGAGTCTTATTATATTTACCTAATCTCTCTATAACATAAGCATGAGCCTGAGGTACAATAACTATACCTTTTATAATAATAATTCCAATGGCAATTATTATAGCAATACTAACTGATTCCATAACTTCTCCTAACTTTAAGATTATATATTATACATCATTTATCTTTAGGAATAGAAATAAAAGAAATTAATCTTTTTTAATAAAATAACTTAAACTGCTTCTACCAAACTTTTTTTTCTTTTTAAGTTTAAACTCTCCTAGCTCTTTTGGGAAGTCTAATTTTGTCATGTGTTCTATAATTACCATTTCACAAGTAGATATATCTATTTTAGAGATTAAATCTAGTGTCTTATCATAAATATCATCCATTCCATCACGAGTAGAGAATGGTGGGTCAAAATAGAAATATGTAGGAGTTTTATCTCTATTTATCTCTTCTAAGATTATATCAAACTTCTCAAAGCTATCTCCATATATACTCATAGCACGACTACTATCAAGAGATTTAATATTTTTTTCCAAAGTATTATAAACAACTCTATTTTTCTCTATAAAAAAGGCTCTCTTCACACCTCTACTAATCGCCTCTAATCCAATAGAACCACTCCCACCAAACACCTCTACAAAGTTTTTATCTATCAAATCAAATTGTAGAGTATTAAATAGTGATTCTCTTAAAATTGATTTTGAACCTCTTGTAGTATTGATATCAGGTATCTCTATACTCTTGCCTTTATACTTGCCACCTATGATATTTGTTGTAAATATCTTTATTTTATTATCTTTTTTCATAGTGGTATATTATACTATTTAAACTTAAAGCCAAATTCTATTAAACTCTCTTTTAATCTATCTTTGACCTCTCCTTGAAACTCCATCTGCTCATTTTTGAGACTCCCACCTATACCCATAGATTTTTTAAGAGATTTTAAAATAGATTGTAACTCTTTTTTATCCATATAAAAGGGCTTAACAATGGTTATGACTTTACCCCTTCGCTTCTCTTTGGCAAAGTGTAATCTATGTTTAGATTTTTCTATTATCTCTATCTTTTTTTTGGGTGCTTTATCTTTATTATCACTACTCCAAGCATCATCAAAATTACTGCCCATCTCAAATAAATTTTTTTTCATTATATCTCCTATCCCTATAATGTAATTTTATTTTGAATCTTATCGTATAAATTATCAAATAATTCTACTATCTCTTTATCATCACCAATATTTGTCATAATATTATCTAATTGAGAATATTGTATTTTAAAAAATTCATTAAATAGTTTATCTCCTCGATAAATTATCTCTTTTTCTGGTAAATAAATATTACCTTTCATTTTCTTTTTTGTTAAATAATATAAAATTGGTTTAAATTTATTAATATCATAGATATTTAATTGATTACAAATACCAATATAAGATTTAATAAATTTTCTATTAATATCTGCATATTTACCTGTATCATGATCATCATTATATTTTACTTCTAAGTAGTAATATTTATTCTTTTCATCATAAAATAAAACATCTACATCATGTTTTATTGTTATATCTTTAGTGGTATTCTTTCTTTCTTGTTTTAAACATTTGTCAATAAGATTATTGAAATTAATTAATAATTGCTTATCATCATAATTATCATTTTGACAATTTGTAATAAAACTATCAACCAATTTGTCACTATCTTTAGTCATAGATAATTTTATTTTTCTTTCTCCCGATATTCTTGTTTCAATATTTAGTTGAGTTTCATTTTCAACAATTATATGCAATAATTTTTCAATGAAATTACCAAACTGAATATTCATAGATTGTAATAATCCTCCAAAAATTCTATATCTTATTGGTATAAAATGAATTTTTGCTTTATGTGTTTTGATTAACTTATTTATCTTTTTTTCACTTGAAGTGTTATCAATTAAATTAGCTATTGCTTTTTTAATAAATTCTTTTATATTATCCTGCATTTTTCATCCTATACTCTTTCCTTTTTTCATCTATTAGTTTAATTGTTCCATTGTCATTATAGCACCAAAACATCCAACCATTACAACTTTCACTTTCTTTAATTAATGCACCAATTTGATGAATTGAGCCAGTGCCTACACTATTTTTTATAGCTCCATTATCTAATATTATAGCAGTATGTTTTTTATTTTTTGTAAAAATAGTTTCACCAACTTTAAAATATTTTTTTTGCACTAATTCTTCCATGCTAACTCGTTGTAAAGTTTCTTTTTTAGGTTCTTTTAGTTGTAAATGTTTATAATCTTCTGTATTTATTTGAGATAATCTTGTTTTTGATATTTCAACATATTTTGTTTCTTTTTCGATTCCAATAGCTCGTCTATTTAATTTTTTTGCTACTGCACAAGTTGTACCACTTCCAGAAAATGGATCAAGGATTATATCACCTTCTTTTGAGCTTGATAGAATCACTCTTTTTAATAATTCTTCTGGTTTTTGAGTTGAATGTGCTTTTTTACCATCATTACCTTTTATTCTTTCATTGCCTGTACATAATGGAATACTCCAAACTGAAGTCATTTGTTTCCCACCATTTAATTGTTTCATAACATTATGGTTAAAAGTATATTTTTTTTGCTTTTCTGATTTTTTTGCCCATATTAAGGTTTCAGTAGCATTTGTAAATCTAACACCTCTAAAATTTGGCATTGGATTAGTTTTGTGCCATTGCACATCATTTAATATCCAAAATCCTAAATCCATCATTATTTTACCAACTCTAAAAATATTATGATAGCTTCCAATTACCCAAATTGTAGCTTCATCACTCATAACTTCACGACAAGCACTTAACCATTCTTTAGTAAATTTATCATATTCATCATTTGAATTAAATTTATCCCATTCATCATTAACACCATCAACCTTTGTTTGATTTGGACGATAAAGTTCATTTTTTAATTGTAAATTATAAGGCGGGTCTGCAAAGATTAAATCTATTGATTTTTTAGGTATTTTTTTTAAAATATCAATACAATCACCATTATATATTCTATATTTTTTTTCAATTAAATCATTTGGTGAAAATACTAATTTTTCATTATCCATTTATTGCTCCATTTAGAAATATTTTTATTATATCTAAAAAAGTATTGATATTTGATAAAATAAAATTACTTCAAAACTATCATCTAACTATTCATTCAACCCTATTTTTGGAATTTTAAATCCCCTAAAATAGGTGGATTTCTTGAAAGTTGCTAATTCTTTCACAGTCTCAGACAAGTAAGAATGGTGTTGTAAATTTACTCTATACTATATATTATCTCTATCTGATTTTTAATATTTAATATCTCTATTAAACTAAGCCCTTTAATATCTAGTGCCATTAGTTCATCTATTGAATTGATAGAGTTTAGGGCTATCTCTCTTGTGATTTTACCACGATAAGCTTTTGCCCAGTGGCTTACTACTTTACCATCTTTTATAAATTTAAGAGTTGTATAGTTTTTGGTTGGTTTATAAAATTTCTCATAATATTTCGCCCTTAAATCTAATATATCCTCATTTTGTAGATAGTTATCTAATATTTTAGTGATATTATTTTTATAAAATTTATCACTCTTTATATCTCTTATACCCTCACCTTGTTTTAGCTTATAGTTTGGGATTAAATCATTAGCTTTTAATACTCCAAATAGATTAGAGAAGATTAATAAATTATTATCTATATAGTTTTTGGAGTTTTTATCTAATGAGTTATAATCTAAATAATCAAAGGCTACACCTGTATATCTCTCAATAGCTTTTAGTGTAGGTTGATTTTGGAGTATGGTTTTGTAATTATCTATTTTGGATATATCTTTGATACCAAAAAGTTTAGATAGGGTTTGAGTTGATGAGTTTAATATTATATCTTGATACTTATCTACCAAACTTCTATCTAAAGTATCAAAACTTAGATTTGAAATATCAAACTTTTCATCTCCACCTGCTATTTTGGTTTCACTTGGTGCTAATAGTATCTTCATATATAATCCTCTAATCAAATATCATATTATATCTATTTTTAGGTATAATTTCTAATTAAATAAAAATGAGTTAAATGAGTATATTAAAAGAGTTTTCACGGTTTGCTAATAGTTATAATAGACTTAATATTATCCAAAAAGATGTAGCCAAAGAGTTGGTTAAACGATTAGATAAGGATTATGATAGTATTTTAGATATTGGTTGTGGTGGTGGAGAGGTATATAAAAATATAATCCAAAATGATATTAAATTTAATAAATTTATAGGTATTGATATATCTCAAAAAATGTTAGATATTCACCCAGAAGATAGTAGAGTAAAACTTAAAAATCTAAGTTTTGATGATAAGATAGAGGATAAATTTGATATAGTTATCTCATCTTCTGCCCTCCAATGGAGTGGTGATTTGGATTATACACTTAATAATATATCTAAACTATCAAATAAATTTCTATTTGCTATATTTACATCAAATACATTTAAGAGTGTTCATAAATTGGCAAATATAGATTCTCCTATATATCCAAAAGAGTATTTAACCGATAAAATAGATAAATACTTCAATGCCTCTTATACTACTTTATCATATAAATTATATTTTCAAAATAGTTATGATATGCTTAAATATATCAAGGAGAGTGGTGTAAATGGAGGTGGAAAAAGATTATCATTTAAAGAGATAAAGAATATAGTAAATAATTATCCCTTTAAATATTTAGAGTTTGAGATTTTAATTGTAGAGGCTACTTTAGTTTAAAATCTATTTTATTTTTTCTTTCTCTTTTTTAAAATCTTTTGATTTTCTGGGTTGTTTAAAAACATACTCATAGAGTTATCTACTTTCTCCTCTTTTGTCTCTATTTTTGTAGGTGTAGCAATATTTGTAATTAATGGGATTTCATCTACAATTAACTGTCTTATTGCTAATATTGGCAAGGATACTGTACTACCAAAATTTTGGCTTCCAAATCCTGCTTCAAACATAAAATAATTATCTTCTATACTTGCACTTTCAAAACTATATTTAGCTATATTAAATAGTACATGTGTACCAAATTGATTAAATATATCTTGTGGCAATGGTGGGTTAAATTCTAAATATTTCACATCACATACAATAGAAAACTCCTCACCATTATCAAAAAAAATAGATATAGTATCTATTAAATATCTATTAGCCACCTCTTTATACTCTTGTGTATTAAATATATCTGTTTTCATCTACTCTCCTAATTGATGGGTTTTTTATCACTTTAAATCCTATCATAGCATTCATTATCGCAAAACCACTAAAGTTATCAACATCTCTACTATATATATCTTGTGGTATTAAACTACCCTCATCTATCATTTTAGACCTTATTGTACCATATAGTAAAGGAGTTTTGGGTGTAATCCAAACACCATTATCCCAAAAAGCAATATTTGCTATTGTTGTATCTTTTAGCAATCCATTTTGAGATATAATTATATCATCATAATCACTATATCTATCTTTAAGTAGGTTTAATTTATCTCTATTTGAGTATTTATAATTATACTCTATATCACTCTCTACAACTATAAAATTTTGCTGAATTTTAGGACTATATGGGATATACTCTATATTAATAATTTCTCTTTCATACAATACTCTACAACGATATAATTTATTATCATTTGGGGGATTGATATAACTATTTAAATCAATAGTAGAAGATATTCCAAAAAGATTAAGACGAGAGAGATTTAATCTTTTATCGTGATACTCTATATTAAATATCTCTCTATTTTGAATTTTTACTGTTTCTATTAGCATAGATTAAAACATACTACTCTCAAACATCTCCGTACTTAAATACCTCTCTGCTGTATCACAAAGTATAGTTACAATAGTTTTACCTCTATTTTCAAATCTTGAAGCTACCTCATAGGTGGCTTGAATATTTGCTCCTGAAGATATTCCTACAAGTAATCCCTCCTCTTTAGCAACTGCTCTTGCCATATCATAAGCACTTCTATCTTTTACTTTTATAATCTCATCATAAATATCTACATTTAGAGCTTTAGGGATAAATCCTGCTCCTATTCCTTGAATTTTATGAGGGTTGGCATCTTCGTTTGATAATACTGCTGAATTAAATGGTTCTACTGCTACTACTTTGATATTATCAATTTTATCTTTTAATACCTCTCCTACACCTGTAATAGTACCACCTGTACCTACTCCTGCTACAAAAAAATCTATTTTACTACCTAAATCATTATATATCTCAATAGCTGTTGTTGTTCTATGAATATCTGGATTATCTGGGTTTTGGAACTGCCCTAATACAATAGAGTTTTCTATACTATTAGAGAGTTGATGAGCTTTATCAATAGAACCTTGCATTCCATCTCTTGATGGTGTCAAAAATAATTTTGCACCTAGGTGAGTCAATATATTTCTTCTCTCTTTACTCATAGAATCAGGCATTGTAATAATTAATCGTAACCCTTTTGATGCACAAACCATTGCTAATCCAATTCCTGTATTTCCACTTGTTGGTTCAATTATTGTACTATCTTGATTAATATCACCTCTCTCTAAAGCTCTATTTATCATATTAAGGGCTATTCTATCTTTGATAGATGATGATGGATTCATAAACTCACACTTAGCATAGATATTTGCTCCACTCATTTGTGATAAGTGGTTTAATCTTATAAGTGGTGTATCTCCTATTAAATCTTCTACTCTATTTACTATCATTTTATATCCTTGGTATTATATAATTATCCTCTATAATAATATCAAATTGTTTGGGTTTTTTAATCTTATAAATAGAACTTTTTGATATGTATAGAGATAAATTAGATTTGATATATAGTCTATCTTTTTTATATTTAAACTTTAATTGTATATTATTACTATTGCTATATAGCTCTACTACGGTAGCATATACAAAGTTTAATAGTTTAAATTCACTCTTTTTAGGTAGTAGTTTTTTATATTTTTTATATAATCCATCTTTTTTAATATCTTCTCCATCGATAAATAGAAGCATAGATATACTCATTATCTCTTGATGTCTATATCCATAATTCAACTCTTGTGATGCTATATAAAAGGCATGTTCGTGAGCATCATATATTGTTAGAGTTTTGCCAATATTAGATAGCTTAATCGCTGAGATTAACTCTTTTGAGTAGTTATTATTAATAGAGAGTTTTGTTGAGAGTAGAGAGTATAGTTCTAATGCACTTTTGATAAGATTTTTATAATTTTGAGGTCTCTTATCAAATCTATCTTGCATACTCTTGATACTTGGATTAAGTTTTTTGGGGAATATATAGTTGCTATTTTTAAGTAACTTACTCAAAAATACTCCCTCTCTTACACCAACCCCACTTGTTATCAAAGTCTTTGTATTGAGCCGTTTAAATATAGAAATCAATATTAAAGTAGCACCTCTAATAGTATCAAATCTATCCTCTTTGATATTTAGATTAGCCAATGTAGATATATCACTATATGCCACATCTTCTAAATAATCTATATATTCATCTATTTCAAAACTAAATGAGTGTATTTTTTTGAGAGGATAATCACTATTTTTCATAATAGCCCTACTCAATGCCCTAATAGCCCCACCCATGCCAATAGCTATATTACTATTAAACTGAGGTGGAATTCTATCTATCTCTTTTGATATATATCTCTCTATCTTATCTATTGAAGCATTCTTATCAAAAAATAGCTCTTTGAGCCGTACCCCACCTAAATTGAGAGATATTGCATCTACTACTTTAGAATCTGATATTAGTGATAAATCACATGACCCACCACCAATATCAATAGTAATCCCATCACTATAAGGAAGCAGATTAATAACAGCCACAGAACCATAAAATGCCTCTCTTTTGCCATCAATCACATCTATCTTAATATCTAAATATTTCTCTATCCAAGATATAAACTGCTCTCTATTAGGTGCATCTCTAAGTGCAGAGGTAGCAACACAATATATATCATCTACCCCATACTTTTGAATATTTCTAGCAAAACTCTCTAATGCTAAATATGCTCTATTTATTCCAACTTCTTGTAATTCACCATTTTTTTGATAAGCACCCTCACCAATACGAACTCTACTTTTCTGTTGAGATATAATATGAAAACCAAACTTACTGCTTCTTTGGAATATCAAGACTCTAGCCGAGTTTGAACCTATATCAATAATTGCAGTTCGTTTATGAAGTTTCATATCAAATCACTACTCTTCCTCTTTAAGTTGCTTAAATTTAAATTTAAGCTCTTCTATATTTTCTACATTATTAGGGTCAGGAATAATACAATCAACAGGACATACTGCTATACATGATGGGTCATCATAATGCCCCACACATTCAGTACATCTATCAGGGTCTATAAAGTATATTGGGTCATTCTCTTCAATAGCATCATTGGGACACTCTTCTCTACAGGCATCACAAGCTATACATACATCATCAATTAAAAGTGCCATTTTTTATCACCTTGGTTTTTGTTTTAAAGAAGTTATATCTTATAAAAGCTTATTTTTTATTTAAAATATTATATTTTTTTTAAATTTCAATACTTTAGCTAAAAATAATAACAGATAATCAAGTTAAATCTAAGTAAATTATATTTTTAGATTTGCTTTGAGGAATCCTAAAAAAATCTTTTGGTGTAGGTTTGAAGCCATAAGCTGTACTATTTAGTGTCTTATAAAATCTTCAAATCTTTCTTTTGCTATTTTGGGTTTGCCTATCAATGCTTTGCTTATGAAGATAGCTATATGCCTCTTAGCTCATCAATCTTCCAAATCTTTCACCTTTTTTGAGATTATCATATAGAGATTGAACTTCTTTGTATTTGATGCTAAATAATAGACAATCCTCTAATGCTTCAATAGTAAGAGAAGGTGAGAATTTTTTGTATTTATTAGACATAACGGTAGTATAACAAAATAAATTATTATTTCCCCTCCAACTCTTCAACAATCTCTAAAAGCTCTAAATACTCATCACTTTTAGCCTCATAAATCTCTTCTAATTTAATCAACTCTTGGCTTATCTCACTCAATCCTCTTTGATTATAACAATCAGGATTTGATAGGCAGTTGTTTAGCTCTTCTATTTGATTTTCAAGGGTTTCTATCTCATTTGGTAGATTATCATAGGTTCGTTGTTCTTTGAAGCTTAGTTTGGTTTTGGCTTTTTTGGTTTTTGGTTTGGACTCTATTTCTGCTTTTTTGATACTATTTTTTGCCAAAACTTCCAACTCATTTATCTCTTTTTCTATCATTAGATATTGGCTATAATTTTGAAAAGACTCTTCTACCTCTCCATTGCCTTTGAATATAAATAGTTTTGAGGCGATTTTATCGATAAAGTATCTATCGTGAGATACAAATAGCACAGCACCCCAAAAGTTAATTAGCTTCTCTTCTAATATATTAATCGTTAAAATATCAAGGTCATTTGTCGGTTCATCAAGTATCAAACAATCTACCTCTTGAGCTAATAACCATGCTAAAGCAACTCTATTTTTCTCTCCACCACTTAGCATTCCTACCTTTTTATCCAAATACTCTTCTGGGAATAAAAAGCTTTTTAGATAGCCATATACATGACGGTTTTCACCTTTGATTGTGATAATATCTCCACCATCAGGACAAAATGTCTCAATTAGAGTTTTTTCATCACTTAACATCTCTCTATGTTGGTCAAAATATCCGATTTTAAATTCACCCTGTTTTATCACACCACTATCAGGCTTAATATCTCCTAACATAAGTTTAAGCATTGTAGATTTACCACTACCATTTGCCCCAACTATTGCTATTTTATCTTTTTGGACTATTCGTGTGCTAAAGTTTTCTATAAGGTTTTTATCTGCTATGCTATATGATAAATCCTCTATATCAAAAAGCATTTTTTTCTTGGCTATTGATTTATCTCCATTCCAACTTCTCTTTTCTCGTTCAAGTTCTACTTGCATTTTTCTTATAAGCGTTGGATTAATTTTGGATTCATCTCTTAATTCATAGACTCTTTTTTTGCGTCCTTGGTTTCGTTTCTCTCTAGCTTTGACACCTTTTGCCAACCACTCTTCCTCTTTTTTGAGAAATCTTAGCAAATTATCATGTTCTTTGACCATAGATTTCATTCGCTCCTCTTTGAGGATTAAATAGTTACTATATCCACCATTATATGATACCAGTTTTCTATTTTCTACCTCCACAACTCTTGTAGCTATTCTATCAATAAAATATCTATCATGAGAGATTAGAAGTAGAGTAAATTTATCTTTGAGTAAAATCTCTTCCAAAAATTCTACCATATAGACATCAAGGTGGTTTGTAGGTTCATCAAGTAGCAAAATATCAGGTTTTTTCAAGATTAATGAGGCTAAAGCCACTCTTCGTTGTTCTCCACCTGAGAGAGTAATAACCAATCTATCTTCATACTCTTTGAGCTTAAACTCTTGAAGCACTCTCTCTATCTTATCATCTAAACTCCATGCATTATGATGGTCAAGAAATGTGATAAGTTGGGCTTGTTGTGATAATAATTTCTCATTTTCATAATCAACACTTAGTTCTAAAGTAACTTTATCATATCTCTCTTTTGCCTCTTTGAGTTCTTTTAGCTCATTTTCAATCGCCTCTTTTACTCTTAGAGAGTCATCAAATTTAGGCTGTTGAGAGAGCATTCCTATCTCAATATTTTGAGTAATTACCCTTTTGCCCTCTGTTGGTTCAACTTCTCCTGTGATTATCTTCATCAAAGTAGATTTACCACAACCATTTTGCCCCACAATAGCTACTCTCTCACCATCATTTAGATTAAATGAGACATCTTCTAAGAGTACCTTTATATCATAATGTTTATCTATATTAAAAAGACTAATTAGTGCCACTTTTTTCCTTTT
>JAMOOX010000006.1 GCA_027065045.1 Campylobacteraceae bacterium
TAAGTGGATAGGAGTATTTTCTAAAAATATAGATAATAAAAGCCAAAAATATCATGAGACAGGTAGATGGACAGATATGCATGATGTTATTTCAAAAGAGTGGAAAAAAGGTTTTTATTTAACTAAAATAGATTGAGTAGTGATATAAATTATAATGCACAAGGGTATGAAGCATCTCATACAATAGATGGATTTAAAAAGATACTTAAAAATAGAAATGAAAAAGGGTATAAGTTAATTGACCTTGCTACAGGTTGGTAATTTATATTTAAGGACTTTTAGTTTTAATATCTGTGTAGGGTGGGTGAAACCCACCAAATATTTAGATATAATTTAACTTTTTGTTATACATTTTAGATAATCCTTTAGATAATTTTGGTACAATCAAATCATTAAAAGTAGCATATAAAGGGAGATATATAATGGGAAGAGGTACAAAAGTATCAATTATTGGTGCAGGAAATGTTGGTGCAACGGTTGGTTATTCATTAGCTATGAGAGGTATTGCACATGAGATAGTTTTAAGAGATAGAAATGTAGAGATAGCACAAGGTAAAGCCCTTGATATGAGTCAAGCAGCAAATGCGGCAAGAATGCATACAATTGTAACCGCTGCTACAGAGGCATCTGATATGGCAGGTTCTGATGTAGTTGTAATTACAGCAGGAAGTCCTAGAAAACCAGGTATGAGTAGAGATGATTTGCTTTTGATGAATGCTGAGATTACAAAGCAAGTGGTACAAGATGTAAAAGAACACTGTCCTGATTCTATAATTATAATGGTATCTAATCCTCTTGATGTAATGACTTATGTAGCACTCAAAGAATCAGGATTTCCAAAAGAGAGAGTTATAGGAATGGCAGGAATATTAGATAGTGCTAGAATGGCTCACTTTATTTATGAAAAGATTGGATATGGAGCAGGTCAAATTAGAGCTTCTGTTATGGGTGGTCATGGTGATGATATGGTTCCTCTTCCAAAGTTCTCTACTGTTGCTGGTGTGCCTCTTTCTGATGTACTTACAGAAGAGGAGATTATAGAGGTAGTTGATAGAACTAAAAATGGTGGGGCAGAGATTGTAGGATTACTAAAAACTGGTTCTGCTTACTATGCACCTGCTAAATCTACAACTTTAATGGTAGAAGCAATATTAAAAGATACAAAACAGATACACTCTTGTGCTGTATATCTTGATGGACACTATGGACATAATGATGTAGTTAGTGGGGTACCTGTGGCTCTTGGTGCAAATGGAGTAGAGAAATTATTTGAAGTAACTTTGAGTATGGGACAAGAGAGAAGATTTGCTAAGAGTGTAGAGTCTGTAAAGAGTATGATAGAAGTATTAAATAAAAATAAATTTTTTGATAAAAAATAATTATAATAAGTAAAGGGTAAAAAATGGAATATAGAATAGAAAAAGATACAATGGGTGAGATGCAAGTACCAGCTGATAAGTATTGGGCAGCTCAAACACAACGCTCAGTTCATAACTTTAAAATTGGTAATGAGAAGATGCCTATTGAGGTAGTTTATGGATTTGCTAATCTTAAAAAAGCATGTGCATTAGTTAATCAAGAATTAGGTAGATTAGCTGATGATAAAACAGAAGCAATTAGTAAAGCTTGTGAATCAGTTTTGGCAGGAGAACTTGATGATAACTTCCCATTAGTTGTATGGCAAACTGGTTCAGGAACTCAATCAAATATGAATATGAATGAAGTTGTAGCAAATAAAGCAACAGAGATTATGGGTGCTGATTTTACAAAAGAGCATTTAGTTCACCCTAATGATGATGTAAATAAGGGACAAAGTTCTAATGATACATATCCAACAGGTATGAGAATAGCAGAGGTTGTAGCAGTAACAGATAATCTATTACCTGCTGTGGCACAATTAAGAGCTACACTTCAAAGCAAAGTAGAGGCATTTGGTGATGTAGTGAAAATTGGTAGAACTCATCTTCAAGATGCTACACCTCTAACTCTAGGTCAAGAGATTAGTGGATATGTAGCAATGCTTGATGCTAATACAAAACAGATTAATGATGCATTAGTTTATTGTAGAGAGTTAGCTATTGGTGGTACTGCTGTTGGTACTGGGCTTAATTCACATCCAGAATTTTCTCAAATGGTAGCAAAACAACTTAACTCATTTATGGACAAAGATTATGGATTTATATCTCAACCAAACAAATTCCATGCTCTTACTGCTCACGATGGTGAGGTAGTATTAAGTGGTGCTTTAAAAGCTCTTGCTTCAAATATGATGAAAATAGCAAATGATGTAAGATGGTTGGCAAGTGGTCCTAGATGTGGATTAGGTGAGATTGAAATCCCTGCAAACGAACCAGGTAGTTCTATTATGCCAGGTAAAGTTAATCCTACACAAGCAGAAGCTGTTACTATGGTAGCCGTTCAAGTAATGGGTAATGATGCAACTGTTGGTATCGCAGCATCACAAGGGAACTTTGAACTTAATGTATTTAAGCCTGTAATTGCTTATAATATACTTCAATCAACTAAACTTTTAGCAGATTCTATTATTAGTTTTGATATTCATTGTGCTGTTGGTATTGAGCCAATTAGAAAAAATATTGATAGATTTTTAAATGATTCACTTATGTTAGTAACTGCTCTTAATCCATTTATCGGGTATGAAAATGCAGCAAAAATAGCAAAAACTGCTCATCAAAATGGGACTACATTAAAAGAAGAAGCCGTAGCATTAGGATTAATGTCTGCCCAAGATTTTGATAAAAATGTACAACCAAAAGAGATGATAGCTCCAAAAGCATAATATGAGAATATTTTTAATAGGATTTATACTAAGTAGTTTTTTACTTAGTATAGATTTAAAATGGGAACAAGATTTAGATAAAGCATTTATAAAAGCACAAGATAGCAATAAAACAGTTATGATTTTTGTTACAAAAAGTGGTTGTAGATGGTGTGTGAAGATGAAGAAAAGAACATTAGCAGACAAAGTAATCAAAAAAGATTTAGAAGATTATATTTTGGTTAAATTAGACAAAGATAGCCTTGATTATTATGAATTTATAGGCAATATAAAATATTTTCCTACTACACTATTTTACTCTTCTCAAAAAAAACTATATCAAAAAGTTGTTGGATATTTTAAGGTAGAAGATTTTATAAGTTGGTTAGATGATGTAAAAAGAATGGCAAAATAATGACAGCATTTGAGATACAAATTAGTGATGGATGTTTAAAGAGTGATATAGAACCTTTTGAATTAGATATGTTTGAAAAGCTTATTAAACTAGGGGCTTTAGAAGAGGTATCAGGATTATGGAGACTTAAAAGTATATATAGAAGTGGAAGATTATATATCTCTAAGCCTCCAAATCAAAAAGGTTTTGTAGAAGCAAATAGAAAAAGCCAAAAAGATTTGGTAGTAGAGATGGATGATATTGGTGAGGCTAATAATGGCGATATAGTCTTAGTTAAAAGGATTATAGCAAGGCGAGGACGAGCATCTGCTAAGATAGTTTTGGTAATTCAACCAGCTCATATATATTCAATAGGATACACTCATAGAGATAGTAGCAATAACTTTAATATATTAAATATTAAAACCTCTCTACCTACTGATGCCTTTATGGAGGGTATGGATTTAAAAGCTCTAAAGCAAGGTAGTGTGCTTAAAATTGATGATGCTACGGGTAGAGTATTGGAGATTTTGGGTAATTTAGATGACCCCAAAGTAGATGAAAAAATCTCTCTAGCACTATTTAATAGAAGAGATGAGTTTGAAGAGGATGCAACTCTACAAGCCAAAGAGGTAGAGGGTGAAGTAGATGTAACTCTATATGAAAATAGAGTAGATTTAAGAGATTTAGACTTTTGTACGATTGACCCAGTAAGTGCCAAAGATTTTGATGATGCGATATATTTTGATAAAGAAAATTATATACTTTATGTTGCCATAGCAGATGTTAGTCATTATGTAGATTACTATTCGCCTATTGATAAAGAGGCAAAACTAAGAGCATTTACCACATATCTACCTCATAAATCTTTTCCAATGCTTCCAAGAGAACTAAGTGAAAATATATGTTCGCTAAAGCCTTATGTTGATAGACTAGCATTTGTATCTAAAATTAAACTAGATAAAAGCACACTTCAACCACTCAAAGAGGAGTTTTTTGAAGCTATAATCCACTCAAAAAGACGATTTAATTATGATGATATAGATAAATATATCAATAATAAAGAGGCTGATGGAGTAGATAAAAGGTTATTAGAGTTTTTAATGCCTCTATATGCTATTACTAAAAAGCTAAAAAAAGAGAGATTAAAAAGTGGATATGACTTTAGAAGTGAAGAGATTAGAATATCAATAGATAAATCTCATAATCTAAAAAGCACAAATATAGAGAGTGGGACACCATCACATTCACTTATAGAAGAGTGTATGCTATTAGCTAATAAAGCAAGTGCAAAAAGAGTTATAAACTCAATTTTTAGAATACACGAACCACCACAATTAGCTAAACTTGAACTACTTTTAGAAGATTTAGTAGCTATTGGAATATTAGTAGATAATTATGAGGACTCTCCATCTCTAATCCGTGCTATCCAAAAAGAGGCAACTAAGATAGGCTTAGA
>JAMOOX010000007.1 GCA_027065045.1 Campylobacteraceae bacterium
TTATATGAATAGTACTTATGAGGGATACTATTTACAGTTGGATATAAAAGGTTTTTTTTATAATCTTGATAAAGATATACTTTTTGATAAACTAGCCTCTTTAGGAGGTGGGTTAGGAAATTCACCCTACGGATTTATAGATGAACCTAATCTATTTTCAAATTTATCTACAGCTATAATCTCTAAAGATGCACTTAGTTTAGCCAAACAAATCATATATCACGACCCAACAAAAAATTATATTTTCAAAGGTGATAAATCTAAATTAAAACTACTCCTACCACATAAAACTCTCTTTAAAATACCCAAAAATATAGGAGTTCCTATAGGTAATCTTACAAGCCAGTTTTTTGCAAATGTATATATGAATGATTTTGATAACTATGTAAAAAGAGTATTAAAAGTCAAAAGATATATCCGTTATGTAGATGATTTTGTACTTTTTGATAACTCCAAAGAGAGATTAGAGATTTTATATATAGAGATACAAAATTATCTAAGAGAACATCTATCTTTGGAACTAAGAGCAGATACAAAATTAAAAAAACACTCTAATGGTTTAGATTTTTTAGGTTATATTATCCGTCCAAATTATATACTTACAAGAAAAAGAGTAGTTAATAATTATAAATATAAAAAAGCAAAATATTTAGATGAATATGAAAAACAAAAAGCCAATATGAGTCTTGAAGAGATAAAAAAGTTCTTATCTGTTCAAGCTTCATTTGTAGGGCATATTAAACATGCAAATAGCTTTAAATTAAATAAAAAGGTGGGACAATTTGATGATGAGAAATATATTAATCTTATTCTTGGTGAGTGGAGTGATAGCTAATGCTAGTTTTAGCAAAAGTGGAGATATTGTAACAGATAGTATTTCAGGTTTACAATGGCAAGATAATGCAATAGGACAAAAGATGAAGTGGCAAGAGGCTATAACTCACTGTGAGGATTTATCTTTGGGTGGTTATAGTGATTGGAGACTACCAAATATAAATGAGCTTAGAAGCATAGTAGATAGAGATAAATATGATCCTACTATTGTTAGTGCTTTTATTAATTTTAGCTCTAGCTATTATTGGTCTTCTACTACAAATAAGGGCCATAGTGGCAATGCTTGGATTGTGAATTTCAGCCTTGGCAATGTGTACAGCCGCAGTAAGAGCTATTACTATTATGTTAGGTGTGTAAGAGCAGGAGAGTGATTTGATATTTGCTCTTTTGCCCCGCAGGGTCGCGACTGATTTTTCTCTTGTAGGGTGCGTTTCCTAACGCACCTTTTATTATCTCTCCTGAGGTGTCATGAAAATTTAGGGTCAGCAATATTATTGCACTCTTCTCTCCAATACCAATAATAGATTTGATATTCTCAAAACCTTGCTTTAATTTATCATCTTTAGTAATAATCTTTACTATCTCTGCTAATATATCTTTCTCTTTTTCTTTATAGCTTTTTATCTCTTTTTGTAATTCATTAATAGCATAAATTACACCATCTTTAGCCGTTATAGACTCTAAATGATTAACTGACATTACTCTTGATTTTACAATAAATTTGTAATAACTCATAAGCACACTCATCTCTTCAACTCTCTTATCATAAGTAGGAATTTTAATTTCTCCTTCTTTAGCTAAAACAATTGCATTAGATAGCAGTTTTGCATCTATTTTATCTGTCTTAATTTCTTTAATAAATTAGAATAATTACCAGTTGGCTCATATACAAATATAAGCTCTTCGAACTCTTTTTTATATAGTTTTTTCAATTTTGATACTAACTTTTTTAAACTTTTCAGATTATTCTCTATCTCAATAGATTGAGTATTGATTGGAATATATACTGAAATTAAACTCTTACTAATGTCTAATCCGATAGAATAGTTCACCGTGAACCTCCAAATATAATATTTTTAGAGAGTTCGTTAGGGCAGGAATTAACTCTTGCCTGATTCAATAACTATCTGACTGACCCACAGGCTAACTAATTTATTTTATTAAGAATAATTTAGTCGCCTCAGGTATTGAACGATATATTACTGGTTGAACTCTCTATTTATTATTATATCTAATATATACGAGGTGATGAAAATAAACTTTTATTTATTTCTTCACTTGTTCTCATCGCTCCTGCATTGGATAGATAATTATTTAATTATGCTATAATCAATCAAAAAGAGATAACTATGAAAAAAATACCTTATGGAATAAGTGATTTTAAATTATTAAAAGAAGAGAATTATTATTTTGTAGATAAGACAAATTATATTGAGAAATTAGAAAATTATAATAGTAGGTTTTTGATGTTCTTACGCCCACGAAGGTTTGGTAAATCTCTATTTATCGCTATTTTAGAAGCCTATTATGATAAATTTTATAAAGATGAGTTTGATGAAATTTTTAAAGATACATATATTATAGATAATAAAACGCCAGAAGTTAGTAGTTATCTTGTGCTTAGATTTGATTTTAGTGCTATTGATATATCTGATGTAGAAGAGAGTTTTAAGTATGATTTACAACTTACACTTAAAAGTTTTGTAAAAAGGTATAACTTAAATATCAATTTTGAGAATAGTAGTCCTATTTCTATGCTTAGAGCTATATTTGATTATATTCAGAATAATTCTAGTCTCAAACTATATTTACTAATTGATGAGTATGATAATTTTGTAAATAAACTTCTACTAAATAGTAAAAATGATTATCTCAATATCGTATCCCAAAAAACAGCCTACTTTAAACAATTCTTTACAGTTCTAAAAGCAGGAGCAAGTGGAAACAATGCACCAATAAAAAGAATGTTTATCACAGGTGTAACTCCAATGACAATGTATGATGTTACAAGTGGATTTAATATCGGTGATAATATCTCACTTCATAAAGATTTTAATAATCTTATTGGATTTAATAATGATGAGTTAGTTCAGATTTTAGAAGATTTTGAATTAGATAAAAAGGTAGATATTGAGATATTAAAAGAGTGGTATAATAATTATAAATTTAATGATAAAAGTGAGTCAATATATAATACTGATATGATTTTATACTTTATCAATAAATTTATGGCAGAAGATGAGTTACCAAAAGAGATGATAGATATAAATGTACGAAGTGATTACTCAAAACTCAAAAAGATTATATATACAAATAGAAAGCTAAATGGAAATTTTAACACACTACAAACTTTAATTGGTGGAGAGTCTATATCTATAAGCAATTTAGTTCAAGATTTTAGTGCATTAGATTTGGAAAAAGAGAATAATTTTAAATCTTTTATGTTTTATTTAGGACTTGTAACGATTGAAGATAGAAGATTAAAATTAAATCTAAAAATTCCAAATGAAACCGTCAAAAGAATAGATATTGATTTTTTAAAAGATGCTCTTGAAATAGAGAAAATTTTTACTTTAAATGTTGATAAACTATCTGATTATTTAGCAGAATTTGCCTTAAATGGAGATATTGAAGTATTTAAATATTTTGCTTCTATGATAAAAGATAATACAGGAATAAGAGATTATATCTATAATGAACAAACGATAAAATCTATGTATTTAGCATATCTTTCATTAACGCCATATTTTGTTGCTAAAAGTGAATTTGAGATGAATAAAGGTTTTTGTGATATATTTTTAAAACCTCTTAATCCTTTCGTTGAGTATATTGGATTGGTTGAGTTTAAATATATTAAACGAGGAGAGAAAGCATCTAAAAAGAGGATTAAATCTCTTGTCCAAGAGGCTATAAATCAGTTGATTGAGTATGAGAGAGATGAGATAGTTACTACTTATATTGATGATGGGTTAAAGGTAGAAAAGATTGTGATAATCTTTTGGGGTTGGGAGATGGTTTGGTGTGAGAAGATTTAGGAGAATGAATAAAATTCATCTCACCCAAATATAATACCCTAGAAGAGAATTATTTTAATATCTCAACTATCGCCTCTTTTAGTTCTTTTAATTTATCACTCTTAGAAGAGTATTTTACTCTATGATAAAGGTATGATATATTCTCTATTTTATCTTTATTTATCAAAGTTTTAGCATTTTGTAGTAAATCTTCCATAGTTTGATAACTCTCTTTTATTACTCCTAGCTTTTTTAATCTTTTTAGTAGAGGTAGCATAGCATTAAGTGCTTCATCTCTAGGTTTTGCTTTTTCTAGTATCCAATTATTTATTAGATATTTCATATACATAAATTGGATATTAATAGTCTTGAAAATAGAGTTTGAGGTAGTGCTACCATCTATATTATCTACACTAGATAAAATTCTATATGCACTACTTGTAGGTTCAAACCTTACCCAACCATTATTTTTGATATAAAGTTCTACCCAAGCATGAGCATCTAACTCTTTGATTATTAAATAATTTTTGACCATATTTTTTTTACTTGCTTTAAATCCTGTAACTATTCGTGATGGAATACCTGCCATTCTAGCACTAAGTGCAAAAGATGATGCAAAATGTACACAATATCCCTCTTTTTTATCAAATAAAAATGAATCAATAGAGTGATTTAAATCTAATGGCTTTGGTCTAATAGAGTATGATAACTTTAAAACTAACATAGGAAATTTCAATAAAAATAGATGAGGTATGATAGAGAGTATCAAAGCGATATCAAGTCTAGTCTCATAAGATAGAGTTTTTATATTCATATTTGTTACTCCTTATTTAGGATTATATCATAAATAATCAGGTTATTATCAAAGTGATTATGCTAAAATAAATCAAATAAGAGATTTGGAGTTTATATGATTAAATATTTTTTGTCATTTCTATTAGGTGTATTTTTTTTAGCATCTTGTGGAAGTAGCGACCCTATTAAATTGAGCGATGAGGCATTAGTTGGGACAACTAGACCACTAGGTGTATGGATAAAGAGTACAAAAACTTTTGATAGTAATCTCTCTACTAATCAAACTTTTGGTGCTTTATCTAGTAGAGGAATTAAGCATATTGACCAGTTGATAACAATGCAACAAAATAGTGATAAATCTTATAGTATTATAAATGAATCACTATTAGCAGATTTTATCTCTAGTGCTTATAGTGAGGGTATAAGAGTCAATCTATTTTTAGAGGGTAATGACCTATTTAATGGAGATAATCACAAAGATACTCTAAGTAAACTAGAGACTATAATAGATTTTAATAATAATTTAGCAGTTACAACAGGGCTTTCAATATTAGGAGTTAAATATCGTGTAGATTTAGAACACTCAACAGGCTGGGCAAATAGTCATCAAAATGCTACCTATAATTATCTATATTATCTTCTAAAAGCAAAAGCTTTATTAGAACGAGAGGGTTCTACATTTAAAATATCAGTAGATACAAATAGTGCTTGGTCATCTTCAAACTATACTATCTCATTTAATAAAAAAGATAAAGCTTTATCATCTCATATTATAGATATTGTAGATTATATCACAATATTGTCTTTTAGTAGAGATGGAGATGATATATACTCAATTATATCTAATGAGTTACAATATATCAAAGATGAACAACTTACATATAGACTAGCACCATCAATGGCTATATCACCATTAGTAGATGCAACAACAAGTTTTTATGGTATGGATTCTACAATATTTTGGAGAGAGTTAGATAAGCTTCAAGGTTGGATAGCAGAAGATAAAAGAGTAGCTATGATAATGATAGAGGATTTTGATTATTTAGACCAAATCCCTTCTATCCCTGCAAATTAAGGAACTTTATGGAAGATACTTTAACATCTCTATCAACTTGGGGATATATAGCAGTTGCATTTTTCTCTTTTGGTGGTTCGCTTGTAGTAGTTGCGGCCGCTGGAGTTTTGTCATATATGGGAGAGATGAATATATTTATAGCACTACCTATCGCTATGGTTTCAAATTTTTTTGGTGATAATTTCCTATTTTATCTAGGAACATACCACAAAGAGGACATCAAACCATACTTTAAAAAGCACAAAAGAAAGATAGCATTATCTACTTTGATTATGAGAAAATATGGAGTTTGGGCGATATTTATCCAGAAGTTTTTATACGGTATTAAGACTTTAATCCCCCTATCTATGGCAATATCAAAATATGATTTTAAAAAGTTTGCTTTTTATAATATTTTTGCCTCTATATTTTTTATATTAGTTATAGGAGTAGGAAGCTATATGGCAGGTGAGCCTATAAAAGAGCTATTTAATAACTTTAGTGATAAACCGTGGATAGTACCAATAATTTTATTTAGCCTTGTTGGTGGTAGTTGGCTATTATTAGAAAAAATGACATCTAAAAAAAGTCGTAAGTAAGGATTAAATTATGATTACAAAAGAAGATTTAGCACAAGCGATATTAAGATTAGAAAAAGTTCAAGAAGAGACTAATTAACAGATGAAGAAAACTGATAAAACATTAAAAAGAGTTACAAAATTAGTAGGAAATATCTCAAATAATCAAGGGGATATCGCCGAAGAATTTTTTTATAATTCATTGGCTTCTAATCCAAAACTAGCAGGGATTAATTATGATTATATAGATAAAAATGTAACAAGACAGAGAAAAAATCTAAGAGATGAGTATGATATACTATTGGTAAATGGCAAAGATATAGCAATTATAGAGACTATTATTCCATAAATTTTTAATAAATATGCACAAAAGCATTATTTTTACCCACTTGCTTGACTAAATAAAAAAGCTTTTTGGCATTTGATGTCCTAAGTCTTATACATCCGTGTGAGGCGACTCTGCCTAATCTTCTTGTAGCTTTTGTACCATGAAATGCGTATCCTCCTCTAAAAAATATGGAGTAGGGCATAGGTGCATTATTATATTTTCGTGAGTAGTGCATTTTTTGCATTAGTTGGGGTTTATATTTGCCTCTTGGTGTGCTATATCCTCTTTTCCCTGTAGATATTTTCCAATTATGTAAAAGTTTGTTATTTTTATATACTTTTAGGCGTTGAGATAATATATCCACTGATAATTTCAAGCTATTTTTATTTATAATATTTCTCTTTTTTACTATCTTTTTTTTGATGATTATATCTATTTTTTTAGATATTTTCTTTATAGTTTTTTTCTTTATAGTTTTTTTATAGTTTTTATACTCTCTTAATTTAGAAAGATAATTTATGGGAATATTTGGTTTAAAAGTAAAGCTGACAAAATCTATTTTAGGTATCTCTATTTTACTTTTGGGATTTATTAATCTCTCTATTTCATCTTCTAGTGATTTGGTCTCTATAGCTATATTTTTAAACTCTTTTGATTTGTAAAATTCTGATATATCATCATCTATTTTTATATTTTGGACTATTTTTGGACTCTGTTTTTTTGATGGTTTTTGATTAAAATATAGAAAAGTTGAAATTGTACCTATTATAAAAATTATGCTAACCCACTTCAATACCCACTCCTAATACTATACTTTAAGTTTTTCATATTATAATAACGATAAGATTATTATACCCATTTAAGGATTTATATGCAAATAGATAATAAGGTTTTAGAAAAGTTAGAGAAGCTATCTTATCTAAATATTGATGATGATAAAAAAGATGAGATTATATCGCAATTATCGGATATAGTATCTTATGTAGAGAATTTAAATGAGTTAGATACAGATAATTTAGATGCCTCTTTTTCTACACTAAGTGGAGGTACGCCACTAAGAGAAGATGAGCCAGTAGAGGATATAAGTATATCACAAAAAATATTCTCAAATACTCTTCATTCGCAAGATGATTTCTTTATAGTTCCTGCAATTATAGAGTAGAGTTAATAAAATTTTAAAAGGATAGGTTATGGAAGAAGAGAAAAGTGATGTCATTGATGTTAAGAAGTTACTAAAGAGTGTTGTTAAGCATGGTGCATCAGATTTGCACCTTGTTAGTCGTAGTGAGCCACAAATTAGAATAGGTGGTAAGCTAAAGTCTGTAAATTTACCTGTTCTTGTAGGTGATGATATAGAAGAGATGTGTTATTCTGTAATTACAGAGAAGCAAAAACAGTTTTTTGAAGAGCATAATGAGCTAGATTTTGCTATTCAACTACCTGGTATTGGACGATTTAGAGGTAACTACTATAAAACTATGGGTGATATGGCAGCTGCATTTAGGATTATTCCAACTGAAATCCCATCACTTGACCAACTCAATGCACCACTTGTTTATAAAGAGATAATCAAAAGAGAAAAGGGTGTAATTTTAGTAACTGGGCCAACTGGTTCTGGTAAATCTACTACAATGGCAGCTATTATTAATGAGATAAACCTTACAGAGAGTAAGCATATCTTGACAGTAGAAGACCCAGTTGAGTTTATTCATCAAAATAAAAAATCACTATTCTCTCATAGAGGGGTTGGAGATGATACAAATAGTTTTGCTGCGGCACTTAAATATGCACTTCGTCAAGACCCTGATGTAATTGTAATTGGTGAGATGAGAACTAGAGAGACTATTGAAGCAGGATTATCAGCAGCAGAGACAGGACACCTTGTATTTGGAACACTACATACAAGTTCAGCACCAGGTACAATTAGTAGGATATTAGATGTATTTGGAGGAGATGAACAACCAGCAGTTAGGGCTATGATAGCAGGTTCTCTTATTGCTGTAATTTCTCAAATGCTTTTACCAAAACTTGGTGGTGGGCGTGTAGCAGCACCTGAGATATTAGTAACTACAAATGCTATTGCTAACCTTATTAGAGAGGATAAAGTACATCAAATTTATTCTCAAATGCAGTTAGGACAAGGTAATAGTGGTATGCAGACGCAAACACAAGTATTGATGAGAGAGTATGAAGCAGGTAAAGTATCAAAAGATGTAATCTTGCAATATGCCAATAAAAAAGAGGAAGTTAAAAAGAAATTAGGAATGCCAGTATAGTATGAATGAATTTATTGATATTAATAATTTAAATTACTTAGATATTACAATTGTTGCCTTGATATTTATATTATCTATCAAGGGCTTTGTAAATGGATTTTTAAGAGAGCTTTTTGGATTACTAGGATTAATAGGTGGTATTGTAGTAGCATCTAGGGAGTTTTCATTTGTAGCTCAATATATCTATGATAAACTCTATCCACTAGAGAATATGGCTCTTTTAAATCTTTTGGGTTTTATAATTATAGTTTTGGCTATATGGATAGTATCAGCTATAGTTGGAATTATTGTATCTGCTAAGGCTCATAAGTATCGTAAGATAGGATTGATAAGTAGAGTATTGGGGCTTTCTATGAGTGGAGGCAAGTACTTTTTATTATTTGCTACAATCTTTGTCTCTCTATTTAATATACCTTTTATCAAAGATAATTTTGTAGATAAGATAGATATTAATAGTTCTAAGGTATATCCTTTTGTCAAAGAGTATGGTAATTTGGTTATTAATCTTGATGAGATAAAAGAGTTGGATATAAAGTCAAAAGATTTTGTATTATCAAAAGAGAAAAAGAGTATATCCAAAGATATAAATAAAACTATAAAACCACCAAAACCTACTATTAATTCTATTATGGTAAAAGAGAGAGGTGATTAGATATGGATTATGATGAATTTTTAGATAATTTTAAAGATATTTTAAAAGATAACTCTCTTAAATATACAAAACAGAGAGAACTTATAATTGAGACTATATTTAACAATAGAGAACATCATACACCAGAAGATATATATATGTTGATTAAAGAGAGTAATCCAAATATCAATATAGGAATTGCAACAGTTTATAGAACTTTATCTTTTCTTGAGGAGTCAAAGATTGTATCTTCTATCTCATTTGGTGCAGATGGTAAAAAGTATGAATTGATGTTAAAAGAGCATCATGACCATTTGGTTTGTACAGAATGTGGCAAGATAATAGAGTTTCATAATGAGACAATAGAGAAAGAGCAAGAGCTAATAGCAAAAGAGTTTAATTTTAAGATGACAAGCCATATAATGCAGTTAGTGGGAATTTGTCAAGAGTGTCAAGAAAAACAGTAAAATATAGGAGAGAAATTGATATTTGATAATCAATATATTCAAGAGAGAATAAAAAAAGCAGATAAACTAAGAGAGTTAGGGATAAATCCATATCCAAATCAGATTAAAAAAGGTACAACTTCAAAAGAGTTTTTATCAGCATCTGCTCACTTAATGACTCTACTTGATGATGAGAAAAAAGATGAGAGTAGAATTTTTAGATTAACAGGACGAATGAAGTTTGTCCGAATTATGGGTAAAGCCTCATTTGCTAAGATAGAAGATAGTGAGGGATTAGTTCAAATCTATTATAATCGTGATGATTTGCCAGAGGGGTATTATAATAGTATCAAAAAGCTTTTTGAAGTAGGTGATATTATAGAGGCTGTTGGCTACGCATTTGTTACACAGACAGGAGAGATTACTCTTCACTGTTTAGAACTTAATATCGTAACAAAAGCTATCTCACCACTACCTGAAAAGTTTCATGGACTTCAAGATAAAGAACTAAGATACCGTCAAAGATATTTAGATTTAATTATGAACCCAGATGTAAAAAAGACTTTTGAGATTAGAAGTAAAGTTATAAGTCTAACTAGAAGATTTTTTGAAGATAAAGGCTTTTTGGAAGTTGAAACTCCTATGATGCACCCAATAGCAGGTGGAGCAAATGCTAAACCTTTTGTAACTCATCATAACTCTTTAGGAGTAGATAGATTTTTACGAATTGCACCAGAGTTATATCTAAAGAGATTAATTGTTGGTGGATTTGAAGCAGTATTTGAGATAAATAGAAACTTTAGAAATGAGGGAATGGACGCTACTCACAATCCTGAATTTACATCTATTGAATTTTATTGGGCATATAAGACTTATAGAGATTTAATAGAACTAACTAAAGAGTATTTTGAGTATCTATTTGAACATTTAGGATTAGAGAAGATATTGCCTTATGGAGATAAGCATATAAACTTTGATAACTTTAGTGAGATAGGATTAGTGGATTCTCTTACTACCATTGGTGGAGTACCAAGTGATATTTGTCATGATATAGATAAGATTTATAGCTATTGTAAAGAGAACAGTATAGCAGTAAAACCCAATCTAAATTTAGGACAACTCCAAGGTGAGCTATTTGATGAATTTGTAGAAGAGAAACTAATTGACCCTACATTTATCACAGATTACCCAGTAGAGATTAGCCCATTAGCACGAAGAAGTGATACACACCCTAAAGTAACCGAGAGATTTGAGCTATTTATGGCAGGAAAAGAGATTGCTAATGCCTTTAGTGAGCTAAATGACCCACTTGACCAATTAGAGCGATTTCAAGGACAAATGAGTGCCAAAGATGCAGGAGATGATGAAGCCCATGAGATGGACGAGGATTTTGTAAATGCTCTATCTTATGGTATGACACCAACAGCAGGGCAAGGGATTGGAATTGATAGACTTGTAATGATGCTAACAAATCAACATAGTATTAGAGATGTATTGCTTTTCCCTGCTATGAAACCAGAAGCACCAAAGCCTGAAGTTATCAAAATAGATAGCGATAAGGTTTGTAAAAAGTGCGGAAATGAGAATTTTGATGAGCTTAAACCTGCTAAAAAAGGTAAGGGAATGTTTTGTATTAATCAAAACGAGTGTAAAGCAAGAGTTCAAGCAAATAAATAGGTTGGTGTGTCCTCACTCCGACAATTTTAATAAAAATATTGGTAGGGTGGGTAAAACCCACCGTTAATAAAATATAAAAAGAAAAGGATTATTATAAAAATGAGTTACGAAATAGAAAAGTTTGACCCAGAGATTTTTAAAGCAATTAAAGATGAGCAGATTAGACAAAGCGACCACCTAGAGATGATAGCAAGTGAAAACTTTACAATTCCAGCAGTTATGGAAGCGATGGGAAGTCTATTTACAAATAAATATGCAGAGGGTTACCCATATAAAAGATATTATGGTGGTTGTGAGAATGCTGATATTGTAGAACAACTTGCTATTGATAGAGCTTGTGAGCTTTTTGATTGTAAGTTTGCTAATGTTCAACCTCACTCAGGTAGCCAAGCAAATGGAGCCGTTTATGCAGGATTACTTAAAGCAGGTCAAAAAATATTGGGAATGGATTTGAGCCATGGAGGACACTTGACTCATGGAAGTAAGCCAAGTTTTAGTGGTAAAAACTACTCATCATTTACTTATGGTGTAGAACTTGATGGATATATCAATTATGATAGAGTTATGGATATTGCTAAAATTACTCAACCTGATATTATTGTATGTGGGGCTAGTGCTTATGCTAGAGAGATTGATTTTAAAAAGTTTCGTGAGATAGCTGATGAGGTTGGTGCGATTTTATTTGCTGATATTGCTCATATTGCTGGACTTGTGGTAGCAGGAGAACACCCATCGCCATTTCCGTATGCTGATGTTGTAACTTCAACTACTCACAAAACTCTTGCAGGGCCTAGAGGAGGAATAATTTTGACAAATGATGAAGCTATTGCTAAAAAGATAAATTCGGCTATATTCCCTGGTATTCAAGGTGGACCATTGGTTCATGTAATTGCAGGAAAAGCAGTTGGATTTAAATATAATCTTAGTGATGAGTGGAAAGTTTATGCAAAACAGGTTAAAGCAAATGCAAGTGTATTAGCAGAAGTTTTAATTAAAAGAGGTTATGATGTAGTAAGTGGTGGTACTGATAATCATCTTGTATTAGTTAGTTTTGTAGGGCTTGAGATTAGTGGTAAAGATGCAGATGCTGCGTTGGGTAGAGCAGGAATTACAGTAAATAAAAATACAGTACCAGGTGAAACTAGAAGTCCATTTGTAACTTCAGGACTTAGAATTGGAAGTCCTGCACTTACAAGTAGAGGAATGAAAGAGAAAGAGTTTGATATAATTGCAAATAAGATTGCAGATGTATTAGATAATATAAATGATGACGCACTTCATTTGAAGATTAAAGATGAGATGAGAGAGTTGGCTCAGGGCTTCATTATATATGATAAACCTATCTATTAGGTTTATTTAAAGGAGATATTTGATGGATGAAAAAGATAATGGTGTAGATAATCTAATACCAGATGATTTAGAAGCCCCAAAAAATAAAATACATACAATATTAACCATTATTGCACTTTTTATTATAGTATTGATGTCCACAATTATTATGACTAAAATGATACTTGATGATGGTAAAAATGATGATGATTTATTAAAAGACCCAAATAGTATAAAAGACCCTGCTTTGATATTAGATGAGAGTAAAAAAGATGGCAATAGAAGTGGGATTACTCATAATATCAAACCAGATACGGTTACAACTTATGACCTTGCTAGTTATGATGATAGTAATAGTGATACTATTTCAAATGGTGGTGATGCCTCTTCTATTATGAATATTGAAAGTAGTAATAAGGTAGAAGATAAGAAGCCTATTATTAAAGAGAAGAAAGCTCCTATTATCAAAGAAGAGGTAGTAGAAAAAACAAAAGTTAATAAACCATTAGTTGTAAAAAATGGGAAATACTATATTCAAGTAGGTTCATTTACAGATGCACCAAGCAAAAGACTTATAAGTGTAATCAAATCTAGTGGATTTAGCTACTCTCTCAAAGATAATGGGAAATATAAGAAACTTTTGATAGGTAGATATAGTGATAAAGATAGTGCAAGTAGAGCTTTGAAAAAAGTCAAAGATAAGATTAATAAGAGTGCATTTATTATAAAATTAAAGTAGGGATATTATGAAGAGTTTACTATTTGACCAATTAACACCAGTGGCACTCTATAGCAAAGTAAGAGATATATTTAGTGATGAGGTTACTATGCTTTTTGAAAGTGTAGGAAACTCTAGTGATGCTAATTTTAGCTTTATTACAATTGGTGCTATTGAGAGATTGCAGTATATTGATAATCAATCTATTTATACAAATAGTAAAGTTCAAAAGATAGATAAAAATCCATTTGAATTTTTGCAAGATTATTATAATAATATAGACAAAGAGATATACAAAGAGAGAGCTAATGAGTATGGTTTTGGCTTTGTAGATGGGTTTATTGGATTTATTGGTTATGATATGGTCAAGGTATTTGAACCAACTCTAAAAGAGTCTATGGATACTCTTAAAGATACTCTAAATACTCCTGATTTAGATTTAGTGCGTCCCAAAATTATTATAGCCTATTCTCACAAAAATTCAAGACTTACTATTATTGAAAATGATACATCTCTATCAGATAAATTAGATACCCTAAAAATATCTATGAATGAGCCATTTACTCCACTCCCATTAAATGGTGTATCATTAGATGGAGAGGGAAGTTTTTCTATTGATGAGGAGAGATTTAAATCTCTTGTAGATGAGTCAAAAGAGAGTATCCGTTCAGGTGATATTTTTCAGATATTATTATCAAATAGATATACTCAAAAAGGCTCAATTAATCCTCTTACCTTTTATAGAGCATTAAGAAGCAAAAATCCATCTCCTTATCTATTTTTATTAAACTATGAGGAGTTTTCAATATGTGGTTCATCTCCTGAAGTAATGGTACGATTGAGTAACCAAGAGATACTTCTTCGCCCAATAGCAGGAACTCGTAAGAGAGGCAAAAATGAAGCAAGAGATAAAGAACTAGAGATTGAGATGATAAATGACCCCAAAGAGTGTGCCGAACATCTAATGCTTATTGATTTGGGGAGAAATGATGTAGGGCGAGTTGCCAAAACAGGAAGTGTTGAAGTTACTGATATGATGAGAGTAGAGAGATATTCTCATGTAATGCATATGGTAAGTGATGTAATAGCTACTATTGATGATAATAAAGATATGTTTGATTTGTTTATGGCTACATTTACAGCAGGTACAATGACAGGTGCACCCAAGATTAAGGCTATGGAATTAATAAGCCATTATGAGGGGTTAAAGAGAGGTTTTTATAGTGGAAGTATAGGATATTTTTCATTTACAGGTGATATGGATAGTGCTATTACAATACGAACAGCTTTGATAAATGATAGTGAAATTATACTTCAAGCAGGTGCAGGTGTAGTTGCTGATAGTGTCCCAGAGTTAGAGTATTTAGAAGTTGAAAATAAGCTTAAAGCTTTGATAGAAACTTTAAAGGATTTAAATAATACTACAAACTTGTAGGTTGGGTATCACCCAAATGATAAATAATTATAGGAGATTTAACTATGGAAAAAGGTAAAAGATTAGTATCATTTGATTGGGCGATGAAGCGACTACTACGAAGTAAATCAAACTTTGTGATTAGAGCATCTAGGTATGGGTGATGATTATAAAAAAATCAAAAAAGTAATTAGTGTAAATATTGTCTATTTTGATTTGGGAAGTGGAGATGATTATGTATATCATGGGACAACTAAATTTATGGGAATACATCAAGATGATGAGCTAGAACTCTCTACAAAGTCAAAAAAGAAATTTAACAAAAAATATCCTATTGAATTATACCCTGAGTATTATATTATAAAAGTAAATAAGTTTGATATAGTTGCAAAAGATACCTTAGATGAATGGATATATTTTTTGCGAAATGAAAGAGTAAAAAAAGACTTCACAGCAAGAGGATTACAAGAGGCTAAAAAAGAGCTAGACTTTATGAAATTAGATGAAGCTCAAAGATTAGCCTATGATAGATATATAGATGAGAGAAGATTTAAAATGAGTGTGGAGAGATGAAAAATAATAAATTAAATAAAATAGTACAACAAGCTATATTATATCATCAAAAAGGTGATTTAAAAAATGCAGAAAAATATTATAAAAGAGTTATATCACTAGATTCTAATATTAGTGATACCTATGCTAATCTTGGCTTGATATATCAAACTTGGAATAATATAAATGAAGCAAAAATATATTATAAAAAAGCAATATATCGCAAAACAAAGAATATAGATATTTATAATAGATTAGGATATATTTATCAACAAGATAAAAATATTATAGAAGCCAAAATATATTATAAAAAATCATTAGAAATTAATTCAAATCAGTTTGGTATATATATTAATTTAGGAAATATATATAAAGAAAACAATGATTTTATAAATGCAGAGAAATATTATAAACAAGCTATTTCTATTAATCCAAATTATCCTGATATATATTATAATTTAGGAAATTTATATAAAAATATGAATAGAGGAGAGGAGGCTAAAAAGTGTTATGAGAAAGTAATTTCACTTAATAATAATCATTTTCAGGCTTATAATTCTCTTGGAAGTCAATATCAAGAGAAAAAAGAGTATCAAGAAACTTTAGCCTATTATATAAAATCATTAAAAATAAATCCAAATCAATTAGAAATATGTAATAATATTCTTGCTTTATCAAAAGAGCTTGATATTGAAAATATAGAAGAGTATTATAAATTATCTTTATCTATTAATCCAAAACAATCTAAAGTATTAATTAATTTAGGAAAATTATATAATGATGAGGATAAGCTTGATGAAGCAGAAAAGTATTATAAAAAAGCTATAAATATTAATCCAAATAGGATAGAAGCATATAATAACTTAGGCACTATATATAAAGATAGAGAAGAATTTGAAAAGGCAGAAGAGTATTATAAAAGAGCAATAAGTATTAATTCCAATTATAAGGAAGCTTATAGAAATTTAGGTAGTTTATATAATGATAAAAATAATATTAATTTAGCAAAAAAATATTATAACAAAGCGATTTCTATAGATTCTAATTATCTTGATGCTATATTTAGCTTGTCTTTTATAAATTTAAAAGAACAAGATTATAAAATTGGATTTGAAAAGTATAAACTTAGGTATCATAATGATAGAGAAAATTTACATACTCCTATTATAGATGAAAAGAGTATTCTAAACTCAATTGATAATATAAAAAACAGAACTATTCTTATCACAAGAGAACAAGGTTTTGGAGATTTAATTCAATTTGTTAGGTTTTTACCAAAGTTTATAGATTTGGGTGCAAAAATTATTTGTGAAGTTGCACCAGAGTTGCTTAAATTATTTCAATATAACTATCCTCAAATAAAGTTTATTGATAATTTAGAAGATGATATTAAATTTGATTATAATTTTCCAATGCTTGATATTTGTTATCTATTTGGTACTACTTATGATACCATTCCTTATAGTAGTGGTTATTTAGAGGTAGATAAGGCTAATTCTATCGATTATAAACTAGATATACAAAAAATAAAAATAGGAATTAATTGGCAAGGTTCTAAAGGACATATAAATGATAAAAATAGGTCTATAAACTTAGATTTATTGTTAAATTATTTAAATAAATTAGATAACAGATTTCAAATATATTCATTACAATATGATATAGTTCAAGATGAAGATATATTACTTCAAAATAATAATATTATCAATTTAGGTAGTCAAGTAAGTGATTTTTATGATACAGCATTATTTATTGATAGTCTTGATTTAATTATAAGTGTAGATTCCTCGGTAGCTCATCTTAGTGCATCAATGAACAAAAAAACATTTATACTACTCCCTTTTGCATCAGATTGGAGATGGGGATTAGATGGTAATAAAACAAATTGGTATGATAGTATAACTCTATTTAGACAAAAAGAGATTTCTAATTGGAATAGTGTGTTAGAAGAGGTTGTATTAACTATTAATAATAAAGGTAAAAGAGATGAATATTAAAATATTTGCTATATTATTGATAGGAGTTATCCTTTTTTTTGGTAGTTGTGTTAAAAAAGTAGATAGAGATAGTAGTAGTAGTTCTGCACCAGCTAATCCCTGTGAAGATGATGTAGATAATACAATTCATATATCTGCTACTAAAGCTTATAATGATGAAGATTATTACAAAGCACTATATCTATATAAAAAAAGTTGTGCCACAAATTATACTCCAAGTTGTAACTATCTAGCATATTTTCATTATAGTGGTAAAATTGTTGAAAAAGATGTAAAAAAAGCATTTAATATATATTTTCAATCTTGTAAAAGTGGTGATAGCATAGGGTGTTTTAATACAGCTAATATGCTAAGGGCAGGAGAGGGAATAGATAAAAGAAATGAAGAGTTAGCAGTATCACTATATAAGAGTAATTGTAAAAATGACCATTATAAATCTTGTTTCAATCTAGGAGTAATGTATCACAAAGGTAAAGGTGTTGAAAAAAATATAGAGAAATCTAAATCATATTTTCAAAAAGCATGTGGTGGTGGAGTAGGGTTAGCTTGTAAGAATTTCTATCTAATTGAGAGTAAAAATGTGAAATATCTTCCTAATTTAAGAAAATAGAGATGAAGAGTTAAATTAATTTAACTCCTCTATATACCTCTTAATATACTCTATATTACTATTTTCAATATGATTTCTAAGGTTTTTAACATTTTGATATATATTATTATCTCTCATAATTTTTTTTTCAATAGGTAAAAATATAGAGCTTTTTAGGGCAAATAGTAGAATTAGTAGTTCTCTATTTTCTATTATTATATTTAGATACTCATCTTTTGAGTAGTCAAATTTAGATTGGTTATATATTTTTTTTAACGAAGCGACCTAAAGCCTTTTTTACTATAAATTTTCCTACCATATTACTTAGCATTACTTTAGCTTTATATAATAATGATAGTAATAAAACTTGTTTCTCTTTATACTCATAAGGATTTAAATTATAATTTATAATTCTATTATGATTTTAGAAGAGAATAGTTGCTCTATGCTACTATATCTAGGAGTGCTATTTTCAAACTTAGAGTAAAAATATTCTACTTTTGATAGCCCCCAATTCTTCAATATCTTCATCTATATAGGCAATACTCTAATATTTTCATCAATTTTTTGTTTAAGTGTTGATTCAATTGCATATAAAGTTCCTGTCGTTCCACTAGCACAACTTCCACAAGCACCAAGATATTTGATAAATATATCAAAATGAGGTAAATTCTCTCTAATATCAACTATCTCCATATCACCACCATCCATTATAAGCATAGGTCTAATATACTCATCAATCACAGCATCAACAGCTTTAATTCTTTGGACTATTGTCATATCAGCAAAACTATTATTTCCACTATTATTAGCAGCATTTTCTAATCTCTCTTGGTTCATTTGTTTTTTGACTTGGTCTAATATATCTACTAAATATATATCTTTTGGTTCATGCCCTCCAGGTCTAATACAAGATTTACAGTAGCTTCCTGCTTTTGTAATCTCAATAATCTGTTCTACCTCTGTGATATTATGTTCTCTAATCGCATCTACTATATCTTTGTGTGTTTTTCTAGCACATTCACATACAATATCACTATTTTCAATCTCACTTCTCTCTACACCTTTATATTGAGCAACAGCTTCTAATATTACATCATAAGCCATTACCGAACAGTGCATTTTTTGAGGTGGTACAGCAGGAGTATCTACATCATCTCTCAAAAATGCTTCTACCTCTGTATTGGTAATATGAATAGCATCATCTACCTTTTTACCAATACAAAGCTCTGCCATAGCATCACTACTAGCAATAGCAGTTCCACAACCAAAACTTTTGAATTTAGAATCCAAAATTGTATCGGTTTTTTCATCAACCAACCAAAAAAGTCTTACAGCATCTCCACAACTCTCTGCTCCAAAGTCTGCTACAATTAATCTTGCACCTCTCTCATCTGCATCAGCTTGTGTAAATTCACCCATAGCCTTTGGAAAGTTCATTCTCTCTTGAACTTTTTCACTATATTGTTCCCACACATTACCTGTAACTAAATCACCTCTTGCCATTTTGTATCCTTTATCTGTTCAATCTTTTATTAACTTATTTGAATATTTGGTGGGTAAAACCCACCAAATACTATTATAGATTTAGTGTAAATGTACGCTAAATGCCTCTTGTTTTGCATAAGTCATAGATATTTCTCTAAGTCTTATAACAGTGGATTTCACTTTTTCCAATACGAAATCAATATCATCTTTGGTTGTATATTTACTTAAAGCAAACATTACCGTAGCATTTGCTATCTCTACTTTTTCTCCTAATGCCTCAACTACTGCACTACTCTCTAAATCTTCACTACTACAACTACTACCAGTTGAGAGATATATCTTATGAGTATTCATATCCCACAACATCGCTTCACCCTCAATACCTCTAAATGATATTGCTACAAGGTTTTTAAGTCTATTCTCTCTTGGTACATAGCTTTTTGTATCAGGTATTTTGAGAAGCTCATCTTCTAAATAATCTCTAAGGTCTTGAACCGTTTTAGTAATCAATGGTAAGTTTATATTAGCAATCTCTAGTGCTATTGCCATGGCAGCTACACCATTATTATATAGACTTCCTGCTCTCTTGCCACCCATAATATTTTTAGAACCATGAATTAATGGAGTATAAGGTACTCCACCTTTTACAAATAATCCACCAATCCCTTTTGGACCATGGAACTTATGAGCAGACCAACTAAAGTAATCAACACCTAAATCCTGAACATCTACCTCTAATTTACCAATAGCTTGAGCCCCATCACTATGAAAATATACTCCATTTTCTTTGGCTATTTTTGCTATCTCTTTGATATCTTGAATAGCCCCTGTCTCATTTGATGCCATTAATACTGTAATAAGAGCTGTTTTATCTGTGATAGCCTCTCTTATCTCATCAATTTTAACTAATCCATTACTATCAGTCCCAACATAAGTTACATCCATACCCATTGATTTACAATATTTAAGAGGAGATTTAATAGAGGCATGTTCTGCTACTGTTGAAATTATATGATTTTTTTCGCTACCATTTAGGAACTTATCTAAAAATGTCTTAATTACTATATTATTACCCTCTGTTGTAGAAGATGTGATAATAATATCATCATCATCACTAGCATTAATACCATCATAAAGTTTATCATAAGCATCATTTAATAATGCTCTTGTCTCTATTCCTTTGTCATAAATTACATTTATATTACCAAATTTTTTAATATTTTCTATATAGACTTCTTCAACTCGTGAATCCATCTGTGTTGTTGAATTATTATCTAAATATACTTCATTCATAAATCACACCTTTTTAGTCTTTTATTTACTTTATACATTTTTTATCTTTATTGTTAGCTTAATAAATCAAAAATATTGCAATATATTTATTAAAAAATAAAATAAGTGGGTAATGGTGTTAAATATTGGTAGATTTTATCTACCAATATATCTAATCTTTCTCTTCTACTTTAACTTTACCTATGGCATCAAGTACACCATTGATAAATTTAGGAGATTTCTCATCTGCAAGTTCTTTGGCAAGTTCTACAGCTTCATTTATAATAATAGCTCTATCTGTTTTGGCAACTAATATCTCATAAGCCCCCAATCTCATAATAGATTTCTCTACTTTACCAATATTATTATAATCCCACTCTTTGAGATGTTTTTTAATCTCAATATCTAACATCTCAATATTTTCAAGAGTACCCTCAAAAAGCTCTTTAGAAAAAACTCTCTGTTTATTTCTAATTTTTCCCTCTTCTAATATCTCATCAAAAAATTTAGCGATACCCTCATTTCCCAAATCATAAGCATATAATAACCCTACAACAGCACTTCTTGCTTGGTGTCTAGTAGCCATTTTCTAGCTCACTATAAAGATTTATCATCTCAATTAAACTAACCATTGCTTCGCCACCTTTATTTCCTGCTTTTGTACCAGCTCGTTCTATCGCTTGTTCAATACTATCAACTGTAAGTACCCCAAATGTAGCAGGTTTACCATATTTTAAAGTTACACTTGCTACACCTTTTGTTGCCTCTGCTGATACATAATCAAAATGAGGAGTAGCCCCACGAATTACAGCACCCAAACAACATACTGCATCATATTTACCACTTGCTAATGCTTTATCAAGTGCAAATGGAATTTCAAATGCCCCTGGTACTAAAATCAAATCTAAATCATCTACATCTCCACCATGTCTAGCATAAACATCTTTTGCACCCTCAACCAATCTATCTGTGATAAAATGGTTAAATCTTGCATTTATAATGGCTACCTTTTTACTTTTATTTACGCTTAAATTACCCTCTACGATATTCATTTTTTTCCTTTTAAATTTTAATTCTCTAATGAGATTATACTATTTTCTAATTTAATTTGCTTACTCTCTATTAAAGCATTTAAACCCTTTTTAAAACTTTTTTTACTCAATCCAAATATCTCTTTTATAATCTCAGGAGAACTTTTAGATGTTATTTCAAGAGAGTTACCCTTATCTTTTAAAACTTCTAAAATTTTATCTTGTGCATAATTATCATTTGAGATTGGTTGTAGTGATAAATCAAGCTTAAAATCAGGACGAACCTTTTTGATATATGCTCTATATTTATCACCTATATTTATATTATCAAATATCTCATTATCAAAAAGCATTCCCTCATATTTAGAGTCTGCTATCACTTTATATCCAAGAGGAGTCTTAGCAATTACTATAATCTCCATCTCTTTATTCTCATGAAGCCCTTTCATATCTCTAATAATATGCTTACCTATTTTATGAGTCCCATATAATCGTCCTGTTTCTCTATCAAGACAAACTCTCAAAATAAACTTTTTACCTACATGAAAATATGCTTTTTGTTGAGATAGAGGTACAAACAAATCTTTTGGCAATCCCCAATCAATAAATGCTCCATACTGTTTATAATCTACAACCTCACCATAAAAATACTCACCCTCCATAGCATAAGGGCGTTTGGTTGTAGCAATTAATCTATCTTCTGAATCATGATATATAAATACATCAATCTCATCATACATATTCATATCTTTTGTTACATAAGCATTTGGCAGAAGTACCTCTTGTTCATTACCACTGCGTAAAAAAAATCCAAAATCTGTATCTTTATATATCTCTAATTTATGGACACTACCTGCTTCTATTACATTATCTATCACTATATTATCCTTTATTGTGCCTTGCAAAAAAGGACTTTTAAAATGAAAAACATTATACCAAAATATACTTCAAAATCATATAATATATAAAATATGATACTATATATTCTATCTAATCTTCAAATTTTTTATCTATAAAATGTTTAAAAATCTCTGTTACAAGCTCTATTCGTTCAATAAAACTCTGCTTATTAGCTCTCTCATTTACAGTATGGTCGCCATCTCCATAAGGCCCAAATCCATCAAGAGTAGCCACTCCACAAGATGAGATAATATTAGCATCACTTACTCCACCTCTTTGTTCTAATGGTAGATTAATATTACATAAAGTATTAATTTTTGCTATAAAATCTTTTTGATTAGATGATGGTTGCATTACATCTCTTTGGATACCTCCACTTAGAGTTGATTGGCTTCCCTCTACAAAGCTTTGGGCTACAATTTTATCAATCTCTTTGAGTACTCTCTCTTTTTCATTACTATCTGTATATCTTAGTTCAAATGTTAGTTTTGAGTGTGGTGAGATTGTATTTGCTCCTATTCCACCCTCTATTTTACCTACATTTAGAGTCGTACCTTTGGATAAATCTGTGAGTTTGACAAGTTCAATTAATTTAAGTGAAGCTTCCATATTGGCATCTATTCCACTGCTATAATGATTTCCTGCGTGAGATGCTTTGCCCTTAATATCTATAAAAAATGTACCTACACCTTTTCTTGCTTCTACCACTTCACCATTTAATCCACTCGCTTCAAAAACCATACAATAATCATAATTAGAGGCTAATTTAGCACTTAAAAACTTGCTATCATCACTACCTGTCTCTTCATCACTTACAAGTAAAAAATCAATATTATAAATAGTGCCAAACTTATTATATATATTTTGAAGTGCTTTATATGCTACGAAATTACCACCTTTCATATCACATACACCTGCACCATATATCCACTCATTGTCTTCTCTAAATCCCTCAAAGCTATTTGGTGGGAAAACTGTATCAAGGTGTCCTAGAAGCAATAATTTTTTGCCCTCTCTTTGTGGGCTAATTAGATGTAGATGGTCGCCTATATCTCCTCTTTCATGTCTTTGTAGGCTAAATCCAATATCTTCTAGCCAAGAGGCAAAGATATTTCCATTAATATCTACACCCTCTTTATTATTTGTCCATGAATTTATCTCTATAATCTCTCTTAATTTATCTAATTCAAGATTTTGCATAATACTCTAAAGCCTCTTCCATTAAAGCTATATGATAATTCTCTTGATTATTTATCAAATCAAAAAACTTTGCTAACTCATCTGAATCTTGTGAGACTGCATCAGATAATCTTTTACACTCCTCTTTTGCATTAAGTTCTTCATTTATTCCATCTTTTAAAAATGCACTCATATCTGCTACTTTATAAAGCTCTTCATTGATAATTCTAGGTATTGCTAATATTCCCATATCTGCCATCATCTGCCCAAAACTTCTTAGATGAAAAAAGCTCTCATCAATTAAAATAGAGAAAATTCTATTTAAAAATGCATCATTACTATTTGCTTTGAGATAATTATATATCATAATAAGTTCATACTCTTTGTAGCTCTCTTCAAATAAAAATATAGTCAAAGCATCTCTAGCTTCATCTTTTAATTTAATATTATCTAACTCTCTTTTGGTGTTAAAAGCAGTTACTTTTTCTTCTTCCATCAATGATATATCATATTTAATAAAGGTTAAATCACTTAATATTCTCTCTCTTAATGCTTTATCATCTATAACATCAAGATTATCTATAATTTTCTCAATTCGTTTGATAATATCATTTAATAGATAAGAGAAGTTTTCTACCTTGATAGGGATAGCCTCTCTATTATAGTTATAATCAATATTAGATTTAATAAGAGCATTCTCTACCCAAGTAAAGTGTTTAAATAGAATATCAGAACTATCAAAAAGTTTTATTTTACTCTTTTTTGATACAAATCCTGCCATTAATGTCTCTAGCCATACCTCATGAATATCTATAAAAATTTGTTTCATCTACTTATTTTCCTCTTTTTGTTCTATCTCACAACTATATGATATTGATTTAGATACTACTAGTGCATTTTTATCTTTTAATCTATCACTATAATTTTGATACATTGACTTATATGCCATTACTACCATCTCCGAACAAGCAGCCTCTTCACTTGGTTTATCATCAAGCATATCAAGGATTTTATCAGCCAAAATATCAGCCTCTTCTATCAACTCATTTTTGACTGAATCTGTAAATATAGAACCAGCTACAATAGTAGAACTACACCCAATAGCTTGAAATTTTATATCTAATATTCTATTATTTTCTATTTTAGCATATAGTGCTACTTTCTCACCATTTTGAGGATTCTCACCTAATCCCTCACAATCACTATCTTCAATTACACCATAGTTCTTAGGTTCCATCATATGTTCTAATATCTCGCCCATTTCCATAATAAAATCCTCTACAACTCTTCTTTGGCTTTTTGCAAAGCATCTATAACTGCATCAATATTAGCCTTTGGAAGATGAACTTTCCAATCAGGTTCGTTTGAACTCTCTTGTAGTGCTATCCCAATAGAAGCAATACTATCACTATCTTTACCATAAGGCTCTTCTACAATTGATACTGTAATCTTGCCATTTTTTGTACCATCTAATTTAATTTTTGCTATCTCTTGACTCATAATAATCTCCTAAATTTTAATATCTCAAATTATAGCATAAAAAATAAATATATCTAATATATGCTATAATACTTTTAAATATACTACAATATAAGCTAATAAAGGAATATAAAATGACAATGAAATTTAAAGAGTGGAGTCCAAAACTTGGCAAAAATGCTTGGATAGCAGAGGGTGCTAGTGTGATTGGAAATGTAGAGATGGGTGAAGATAGTGCTATTTGGTTTGGTGTGGTTGTTCGTGGAGATGTTCATAGGATTAAAATTGGGGCAAGAAGCAATATTCAAGACCTCTCAATGCTACATGTAACTCACTACAAAAAAGCTGATATGAGTGATGGTAATCCTACAATTATTGGAGATGATGTAACTGTTGGACATCGTGTTATGCTTCATGGTTGTACTATTGAAGATGCTTGTTTGATTGGAATGAGTGCTACAATTCTTGATGGTGCTGTTATTGGTAAAGAGTCAATTGTAGGGGCAAGTAGTCTAGTTACAAAAAACAAGAAATTCCCTCCTAGAAGTCTAATTATGGGAAGTCCTGCTAAGTTTATAAGAGAATTGACACAAGATGAGGTAGATGAGCTTTATGCTTCTGCTAGTAGATATGTTAAGTTTAAAAATGAGTATTAAAGGCTCTACTTTAATGGGTATATTTAAGAGATGAAAAGAGTAATATTAATACTATTTATAATCAATTTATCTCTTTTTGGAGATTATAATATAATATACAAAGGCATCACCCTAGGTAGAATTAAAGATTTCTCAACCATTAAAAGTGGTTATCTAATAGGCAAACCCACCAACTCAATATTAAGGCTTTTAACCCCTTGGGATAATTACATCATCTATCAAGAGGGCAAAAAGCCAAATATAAAAGGTGATAATAAATATAAAAAAGATAAACATTTACTACTACATCTTATTAATAAACTTAGTAAATCGCAACCAAAATATCAAAAGTTTGAGACTAAAAAGTATAAATTAGTAATTAGATGTAAAGATGGAATTTGTAATTATATTAGGACAAATAAATATAAAAATAGTACAACAAAAGGGTATTTAAGTTTTAGTAATAATATATTAGAAGAGTTAAAAGATTATGATTCTCGTTTGGCATTTAAAAGAGATAGTAAAAATAATTAGGTATAAAATATGAATAATATAATAGAACAAAAGTTAAACAATCAAAAGAATAAAGCTGTAATAAGTGCTAGAAAAGGGCATTGGGAAATTATTTGATTTTGATATAATTATAAAAAGAATATACCATTGAAAAGGGACAAAATGATAAAAATAAATAAAATAGTTCTAAATAATTTTAGATTTTTTAGAGATGATAAAAAGCATAATAGTTTTGAATTAAATGGTGAGAATATGCTACTTTATGGAGAGAATGGAAGTGGTAAAAGCTCTATTTTTAAGGCTTTTGAGTTTTTGGCTCAGACAGATATAGATAGAGAAGTATTTTTGAAATCTCAAAATATATTTAGTACTCAAAAACCTTTTATAGAATTTAGTTTAGATAATAATAGAGAGATTATTATTGATGAGGATAATTTGGATAATAACTATTCATATCTTGAAGCATTGGAGATATATAAGCCAATGCTTGAGTATAAAAATTTGCTCAAAATTCATTATCAAACAGATAAGAGTAAAGAGGAGATAAATATATATGATATGCTTAGAGAGCTATTTAGTGAGTATCCTATTGATGAAAATAAGATTTTGGGGGATATTAAAAATCCAAATATCTACTATGATAAACTAAAAGATATTATCAATAGTAAAGTACTAGATGATATTAACCATTTTTTAAAGAAATTTGATGATACATTTCATATTAGAGAGTTCTTTTTTGATATGGAATTTACAGAAGATGGTAAGGTAGAGTTTATTGTAAATGTAAAAATTGATTTTATGGATAATGAGTTGAATATATATCATCATTTTTTAAATGAGGCAAGACTCTCTGCTTTGGCTATTGCTATACATTTTGCTATTATTAGAAATGTATCGGATAAGCTTGATAGTAGTTCATTAAAACTGCTTATTTTAGATGATTTATTAATGAGTCTTGATATGAGTAATAGACTTAGTTTGATAACATTGTTAAAAGAGTATTTTTATGATTTTCAGATATTTTTATTTACCCATGATAAAAACTTTTTTGAGATATTAAAAGATAAAATGAGATGGAAAAGTTACGAGATATATGTAGATAGTAAAGATTTAGAAAAGCCATTTATCAAAAAATCTCTAAATTACTTTGAGAGTGCTAAAAAGTATTTTGAAGAGTATGATTATCCTGCTTGTGCTAATTATTTGCGAAAAGAGGTAGAGAGGATTAAAAAGATAAAAGAGGGAGAAGAGACATTTATAAATAGTGATAAAAAAATATTTAAAAAGCTTAAAAATATGATTTTATCTACTGATTTAAGTGATATTAAAAATAGAGATAAAATTTGTGGTAAGCTTATTGGCTTTAAAGATGGATTTGAAGATGATAGAGATAGTGGGGTGGAGATAGATTTAAGAGATATAAAGTCTATTACAGATAGAATTTTAAATCCTCAATCTCATGATGATACCTTAAGACCATTATATAAAAAAGAGTTAAAAGAGGCAATAGAAATCATTCAAACTATTAGAGATAATATAAAATTATGACAATAGAACTATCAATCTTTTATATAGCAGGGTTACAGTATTGTATAGATGGATTAGGAGTGAAATTATATCAAGATGATTACCTATCTCTTAGAGTAGATAAAAATAATCCAAATGATAAATATGCTATTGCTATATTTAAAGATGATATTAAATTAGGGTATGTGCCTAAGGGGATAAATCGTGATATATATGAGTATCTTGATAATGATATTAAGATTAAAGTATTAAAATTTAATGGAGAGTTGCCACCTTGGGAGAGAATTCAAGTGGTAGTTTTCTTAGAAGAGTAGAGATGAGAGTAAAAGCAGTAATATCTTATAATGGAAATCTATTTTATGGGTTTCAAAAGCAAAAAGAGACAAACCAAACAGTAACTAATAGAGTAGAAGATGCTCTAAAAAAGATAAATATTAATAGTGATATTATAGGAAGTGGTAGGACAGATAGAGGGGTTCATGCTACTGGGCAGGTGATAGATTTTGAAGTACCTAAGTATTGGAGTGATTTAAAAAAGCTTAAAACTTCTCTTAATAGGATTTTAGAGGGTGTTAAGATAAAGCATATTATAAAAGTTGATGATAAGTTTCATTCACGATTTAGTGCTAAAAAAAGGGTATATAGATATGTTTTTAAAACTACTAAACTATCTCTATTTGAAGAGGATTTTATCTCATATTATAATAGTTTTGATATGGATAAACTTCAAGATGGACTTGATATATTGATAGGTACTCACGACTTTGGTTTTCTTATCAAGCAGGGGTCATATACTCATACAAATATTAGAACCATATATCAAGCATTTTATAAACAACGCAAAAATTATCATTTTATATATTTTACTGCTAATGGATTTTTGAGGGCTCAGGTGAGAATGATGATAAATTTGGTAATGCTTTATGCACAAGGTAAGATTAGTAGAGATGATATAGTATCACAATTAAATCTAAAGCATAGAATAACTACAAAACTAGCATCACCACAAGGGTTATATCTAGCTAGAGTTTTATATTGAGTTTAATTATCTAGCCATTTCATAGCTATTTTTCTTAGTCCATCTACATTATCAGAGGCATAAATTTTGAGATTTGTATTATCAAATCTGTTTTTAATCTTTAGATTATTTTCTAAGTACTCTACAATTGCTTCGCCAGAGTGTATCATAATTGGGGTTTTATTAAAATAGTTGTTAATTGAGTGGCTAATAAGTGGGAAGTGGGTACAACCCAAAATTATTGCATCTGGTTTTTTTAAATCTTTAAAATAGTAATTTATTGTACTATCTAAAATATCTCCATCAAAAAGCCCCTCTTCAACGATAGGTACAAATAGTCCTGTTTGGATTGCTTGGATATTATTATACCCTAATAATTTTATCTCTTTTTGGTATCTATTTGAAAGTATAGTTGATTTTGTGGCTATTACTAATATATTGGAGTCTTTATTTAGCATTCTATTCTCTAATGCCTTGACACCTGATGTGATTACTCCTATTATAGGATAAGAGCTTTTAGAACGCATTGTAGGCAAGGCATAAGCACTTACTGTATTACAAGCTGTAATAAGTAGGTCTATATCAAAATTATTAAAAAATTCTATCGCTTCAAGAGAGTATCTAATAATGGTATTTTCATCTTTTGTGCCATAAGGGACTCTTGCTGTATCTCCATAATATATAATCTCTTCAAAAAGATTATGTTCTAAAAGAGATTTTACAACACTAAATCCACCTACACCACTATCAAATATACCCACTCTCATTGAAAATTATATTCTACTTATTCATCATATTTAAAAATTCTTCATTAGACTTAGTTTTACCCATTTTAGAGAATAAGAATTTAAGTCCCTCTACCTCTTCCATATTTTGCATAGCATTTCTTAATGCCCATACTTTTTGAAGAGTCTCTGGAGAGCTTAATAACTCCTCTTTTCTTGTAGCTGATTTGGTTACATCAATAGCAGGATATACTCTTCTTTCAGATACATTTCTATTTAGAACTACTTCCGAGTTACCAGTACCCTTGAACTCTTCAAAGATTACTTCATCCATTCTACTACCTGTATCGATTAGAGCTGTTGCTATAATTGTAAGGCTTCCACCATCTTCTATATTTCTAGCTGCTCCAAAAAATCTTTTTGGTTTATGTAGAGCATTTGCATCTACACCACCACTTAATACTTTACCACTACTTGGAGTTACAGTATTATATGCCCTTGCCAATCTTGTGATAGAATCAAGTAAAATAATTACATCTTGTCCTAACTCTACTCTTCTTTTGGCTCTCTCTATTACCATTTCAGCTGTTCTTACATGGTTTTGAGCAGGTAGGTCAAATGTAGAGCTATATACCTCACCTTTGACACTTCTTTGCATATCTGTAACCTCTTCAGGTCTCTCATCTACAAGTAATACCATTAAAGATGCTTCAGGGTTATTTTTGCTAATACCATGAGCCAACTCTTTTAGAAGTTCTGTTTTACCTGTTCTTGGAGGTGCTACAATTAATGCTCTTTGTCCTTTACCAATAGGGCTAAATAGGTCTAATACTCTACCTGTAAAGTGCATTGGGTGATACTCTAATTTTAGTTTATCATTAGCATATAGTGGTGTAAGGTTTGAAAATAGTGGTCTTTGCTTAGATTTCTCTGGTGCTAAATAGTTAATAGCTTCTATTTTAAGTAGAGCATAATATTTCTCTTGGTCTTTTGGAGAACGGACTTGACCTGTAATAACATCACCATTTCTAAGGGCAAATCTTCTAATTTGAGTCGCACTTACATAGGTATCATTTTTGCTATTTGCGAAGTTTCCATCAATAGAACGCAAGAAACCATAACCATCATGCATAACCTCTAATATCCCAGTATAAAGAATAAATCCACCTTGTGATACTTGTGATTTTAGGATTTCAAATATTAAATCTTTTCTTTGAAACTCATTTGGGTTCTCTACTTTTACAGTCTTAGCAATTGTTACAAGCTCTTTTAATGGCTTTTGTTGTAACTCCTCTATCTTGTGTCCATCAACGGGAACATGAGTCCTGCTTTTTCTAGTATTGGGTTTTTTATTTTCACTCATAAAAAGTCCTCTTGTATTTTGATTTTTTATATAATTAATGTAGAATTTAATTTAAGAATTATTTTAAAGAAATAATCTCTAAAGCTAACAAAATAGTAACATAATAAACCTTAATATCAAATTAATGATATTAATAAGATTGGTACATACATAAATAATCCCATTAAAAAAACCCAAGGTTCAACTTTTGATTTTATCATATTTGTAAGTTCAATATCTAAATTATGGTTTATGAAGTGTTTATTAATTATATCTAATTTGAATAAAAGGTCTAAAGCCTTGAATATCAATATTGATATTATACCCAAATTTAACACAGAAGTATATAAAGAGACAAATAAAACAAAATAAAATGTAGGGTGCATCAAGAAAAAAAGAAATATACTTTTATTATAATAAAAGTATGAATTTTCCAATATCCCCTCTACGCTCTCTGCTCTTTGCCACGACGATTCAAAGATTTCTAATAGTATCATCACTGATATTATCTCTATTAAGTAACTGCTCATTTAGTTCTCTTTTTATAAAATTCATCTCTAAACTTTTCAAATCTATTCTCTAATATCGCCTCTCTCATCTGTTTCATAAGGTTTTGATAATAATATAAATTATGAATTGTTCCAAGTCTTAAATATGTAATCTCTTTGGCACGAAATAGATGGCTTAGATATGCTCTGCTATAATTTTGACATACCATACATTCACACTCACTATCAAGTGGCTTTTCATCCTCTTTAAACTTAGCACCTTTGATATTAATCTTTCCAAAAGATGTAAAAAGTGTCCCATTTCTAGCATTTCGTGTAGGCATTACACAATCAAACATATCTACCCCACGAGCCACATTCTCTACCAAATCTTCAGGAGTACCTACACCCATCAAATATCGTGGTTTATCAGTTGGCATAAATTGTGTAGTCCATTCAACCGTATCATACATATCTTGATTAGCCTCACCCACACTTAGCCCACCAATAGCAAATCCATCATAATCCAATGCACAAAGCTCACGAGCTGATTTCTCTCTAAAAGCTTTATCAGTTCCACCTTGAATAATTGCAAAAATATTTTGCTCTACCCCTATACCTCTTTTTTGATTATCTCTATGATACTCTATTGTCTCCTCTGCCCATCTTGTAGTTCGCTCAATTGATGCTTTTATCCTCTCTTGAGTAGCAGGAAGAGCTACTAAATCATCTAAAATCATCATAATATCAGAACCCAAGTTATTTTGAATATCTATCACTTTTTTGGGTGTAAAGTAGTGTTTGCTACCATCAATATGACTTCTAAAGGTAATACCACCCTCATCAATCTTGACATTATCACTTAGAGAAAAGGCTTGAAATCCACCACTATCAGTAAGAAATGATTTTTTAAATCCTGTAAAGTTGTGTAATTTCCCCATTTTTGCCACTACTCTATCCGTAGGTCTAAGATATAGATGATATGTATTTCCCAAAATTATATCAGGGTTTAAAAAATTATTTAAATCAGTAGCATCTAATGCTTTAACTGCTCCAAGTGTACCTACTGGCATAAATACTGGTGTTTGGATTGTAGAGTGTGCTGTTTTAATTGTTGTTGCTCTTGCTTTGTTGTCTGTATTGTTTATTTGAAATTTCATCTATTACCTTTTTATATTTGTATCTTAGAAAAGATATTTGTTCAATATCTTTCCAAAAAATTGAATATTTTTCTTAAGTCATTGGCATTAACCAATTTTACCCCAACATTATATTATATGGTCGTTCTATTTTAGATACTAATTGTGAGATACTTACATTTCTTGACTCTCTAGCAAACTCTTTGCCATCTAAAAAAACTATCATTGTTGGGATTGAAAATACTCCAAAGTGTGAAGATACTTCTATATTATCTTTTGCATTTAGATATAACTGTTCTACTTTTGGAAAATTGCTATTAAATGCCTCTTTGATTTTGGGGCGAAGGGTTTCGCATACTCCACAATTATCTCCCCAAAAGTATAGTAATACTCCATCTTTTGATTTTATATACTCTTTTATCTCTTCTAAATTCATATTTTTTTGCCTTTTTGTTTTGTTTTTGAACTAATTGAATCTATTGTAATAGCCTCTCGCATATCTTTATAAAAATATTTAAGTGTATAAATTTCACTTCCCATATACCATTTAGGAGTATCTACTCCTAGTTTATGATAGAATGATACCCATTTTTTACTATTATTAAATAGCATTGCATAGGGTAGATATTTATCTAAATATAATGGGTCTTGCATAAGTTTTTTCTTAATATCTTTCATTGTTGCACGGTTTATAAATTTCTCAATTGTATCTAAATATGCTTTGGCTATTGAGCCTTTTCTTGTGTATCTGCCTATTTTATTATAGGTAAATTGATTGAGGATATAGGTAAATAGTATCAAGAATATTGGTGTATATTTTATATTATTTAGACCTATTTCTATATAGTTTTTGGTAAATGGTATTGATATAGCTACCATTGATATAAGTGCTAATATTCTGGTGGTTGTTCTTCCATTTACAATAAGTAGCATTAAAGCTATAAGTAATATAGTGTGTAGTAGTGATATTAGAGTAATATTAGTACCTAATAGGTTGATAGATGAGTATATAGAAAATAGTATTAATGGTGTTGTTACTGTTAATATTTTTATTAAAAATAGTTTTTTTTCTCGTTTTGGACTATTTTGCATATATTTTTCTCTATAAGACCATGCATATATTAGTTCTGTAATTACTTTATAACCTTTTAAAAATTTATCTGCTTGTTTATTTGATTTCTTTTTGATATTAATTACTCGTTCGCTAGAAAATAGTATATTTTCTAATAGATACCTCATCTCATAAGATAGGTTTTTGGTATCTTTATCTACTTTATATAGTGTTGCTGGTCTGGATTGGTCATATTTGGTTATATCTATATATCCCTTTTGTGCCAACTCTATAATAGCAATTGTAAATATAGAGTTATTGATAACTTTATTATATAAAAGAGCAGATTGTAAAATATCTAATTTTGATGGTGGTTGATATTTAGAGTATATTGCTTTATTAAATTTATCAAAACCCAATAGTATCCAATATTTATAACTAAAAATAGAGATTAAAAATAGAGCAAACCAGTTCCAAGTAGTAAAAATTTGCTCTTTTACACTCAAAGAGAAATTTGTTTTACCATTTTGTTTTAGTATATTAATAGGATATATTATCTCTATTTTTTTACTCTTATTTTGGTTTATAGAGCCAATATCTATTTTAGCTTCATTTGGATTATCCCATTTTATAGTAGAATTTGGCTTTGTTTTGATAAGAGCATTTTTATTTGAAAGAGAGTAGGGGAGTATCACATTGATAGATGCTCGTTTAATATTTAGACCAAAATTATTTATAATATTAAATCTACTTATATCAAATTTATTATTATAATTAGATACTCCTCTATTAATAGTATAAAAGAGGTTATATCTATGTACTCCTTTTAATCTATTAGTATTGGTAGATACTCTAATATATTTTGAATTAATTTTAGTCTGTTTATACTTTTCTACTCTTCCATCTCTCAAAAGAGATATATTCATAATTCCAATATCTCTATTATATATTCCTACTTTAAAGGCATAAGATATATCAAAATTTATATCCTCTTGCTGTGTATTAAAATCATATATTATCTCTTGATTTACTTCAATTTGACCAGATTGTAGAAGTTTGAGTTCTATATTATACTCTTTTATACTATTGTTACCCCAAATAAATATTGGTAAAAAATATAAAAAAATATAGTATTTAAAAAAAGATTTGATATTCATAGTTCTAATTTATTCTAAAGATGGGAAAACCCACCTTAATTATGATTTTGGCACTAGTGTGCTATTGCTATCTAATGCTCCAAGAGTACTCTTTGGATATACATTTAAATATGTAGATGATTCATATATCATCATAGCATTTGGTTCTTTGATATGAACAGTCTCATAACCCATATAACCCTTTTCATTAAATACAGCATAATTATCTGTCTCATTTAATTTATCTAATTTTATATCTGATTTATTTTTTCTAAATCTCTCTAATGCACTTTTTGAACTTGTTTGAATAGACTCTTTTGTCCCTACAAACATTTGATTATGTTTTCTAAAGTATATTAAAGTTACATTTGCTACTCTCTCATTATTATATATCATAACATCAGTAAATAGAGTATCTGCATTTTCAACTTTAGAATCACTTCCTGTTCTATTTGAAATCCAATGTGTGTACCAACCATTTTTTAGAAATGGCTTCAACTCACCATATATATCATTTCTTGATTTGTCATCTGCATCACTAAAGTGTAAATCTTTTAGTATCTTATTTAAAAGAGACCTATGGTCAGATGGAATTGCACTTACAGCACTTAGAGCATATAGATTTGTAAAGCAAACCAATATAAAAGCTAACATAAATTTTTTCATAAAAACTCCCTTGTATTTTGATACTATAATTTTACCATTATACTCTTTAAGCCTTGCTATCTTAAACTTTATTTAGATATACTTATGCTGTAATACAAAACTTTTCCAAATTACAATCAAATAACATATATTTATAAAAGACAGGAGTTCTATTATGTCTAAGTTTGAAATTTCCCTATTTATGGGTAAATCTATATTAGCAAATCAAGAAGATATTATAAATCTAAAAATAGAAATACTTACAAAGAATCCATATTTATACACTATAGATACCCAAATAGAAAAAGAGTATCTAAAAACATTTGCCAAAATCAAAGATAGTATAGTCGTAATATTAAAAGATAGTGATAAATCAGTAGCAATATTAAATGCCTTACCATTAATCTATGAAGATGATAATATTCTTCTATCATGGAGTCAAACAGATTTTGAAGTAAGTTCTATATACTATTTTGAAGAGATTTTTATACTACCTCAATATAATAAACTAGAGTTAAAACAAGAGATATTAAATACAGCACAAGATTGGATAAGAGGGTTTAATAAATATAACTTTTTTATTACATCACTTAGTGATATTGATAAAAATATTACTATAAAAGAGCAATTTTATATCAATAACTTATATGATAAATTAGATATTCAATCTCAAAGTAGATATAAAATAGAAAAGGATAATCAAAATAACAAACTTCATTTTTGGATTAAAAAGATATAATTTTAAAAATCTAAAAATGGAGAGATAAATTGACTAAAGATGAACTTATTAACACCATAAAATCAACATATTCAAGAGAAGTTAGAAAAAATCTAATTAAATCCATAATCAGTAGTGAAAAATCAAAAGATAATATCACCAAAGAGAAACAGTATAAAATAATAAATCAAATATTTTCATATATTATAAAAGAGAGTGGTTGGAAGATAGCCTCTAATTCCAATGATATAGATACAGTACCACTTGATATAATGGTTGAGGTGTTTCCTAAAATTTTTGATACTCAGTGGTATCAAGAGAAGATTGTTTCTATTGGTAAAGATTAAAAAGATATAATTTTATTTATATAAGGAGAGTATAAAATGAGTTTAAGTGAAGAGATAAAATATAATTTTACAAAAATACATACTACTAAAATAAGAATGTCAATAGGTGAGATTATAAGTATGTATAAAGAGAAAGAGATTATAATTCAACCTGAATTTCAAAAACTTTTTAGATGGAACAGAGAGCAAAAGTCAAAATTTATAGAATCTATTTTGATTGGGATACCTATTTCATCAATACTTGTTCAACAAATGGATGATGGTAGATGGGAATTGATTGATGGAGTAGAGAGAATTTCTACAATTTTAGAGTTTGTTGGTATTCTAGTAAATGATAAAAAAGAGTTATATCCTCATCTTAAATTAAATAAAACAAAAATTTTACCAAGTTTAGAGAATATGACTTATGAGAGTTTTAAGGAAAATGATAATCAAGAGAGTTCAGAAACTTTTTTTGATATAGAAACAAGAATGATTTTTAAAAGAGCTTCATTAGATATAGAGGTAATTAAAATAGATAATAATATGACTAAATATGAACTATTTAATAGATTAAATCCAAATAATCAAATTAATAAAACCCTATAATAAAAATGTTAAATTTTGATAGTGAATTAGAAAAATTAGAAGAAAATTTAAATAGAGATATTCTTTGGAGAAAAAAAGAGTTAATTAATTTAAAAAATGAAATTGATTCTAAATTTAAACTTAATAATCAAGAAGTAAGCTTTTTGATTAGGGGGACTATTGCTTTAGTTTATGCTCATTGGGAAGGAAGTATAAAATCACAATTATCTAGTTATATTAAATTTTTAAATGTGCTTTTAAAAGAAAAATATATAGAATTAGATAATTATGATAATGAAATTTTAGATTTAATATTTCAACCAGCAATTAAAACATTATCACATAATACAAAAGAGAAACGATTAAAAGGAATAGAGAGTTTTAGGAAATTATATTTTGATAAGGAAATTTTAAAAATAGATGCTAATGAGGTTATTGATACAAAATCAAATCTTAGTTTTGAAGTATTAAGCAAACTTTTTGATAAATTTAAAGTTCAGCAATTAGATAATATTAATGATAAATTTATTGAACAATTATTAAAAGATAGAAATTCTATAGCACATGGAGAGAGAAAATATTCAAAGAATATTAATGAAGATATAAAAAAAGATATAGAAAATCGTATAGAAAGAATCAATAAATTAATTGAAATAGTAAAAAATAATATTTTATACAAAGCCCAAAGTTATAAAAAAGGATAAAAATTGAGTAGAGTAGCCGTAGCATTTACAGGTGGTTCGGGAAATGGTAAAACCACACTTATAGAGAAAATTGCCAAAGAGTTAATCAAAACCAAAAAGGTATCTATTATCAAAAATGACCCAAAAGATAAGGCTATTTTTGATGTAGAGGGTAAAGATAGTTATAAATTTAGTCAAACTGGTGCTGAGGTAGTGGTTACTTCACCTACAAGGACTACATATTTTAGCCAAAGAGAAAAGAGTCTTGATGAGATTGTAAATATGATAAGTGATTTTGATATATTATTGGTTGAGGGGCTTAAGACTCTGCCATTGCCACGGATAGCTATTTTTAGAAATGAGATTGATAAGAGTTATTTTAATTGTAGTGAGGCTATAGCGATTGATGATAGTATTAATTTAGATGATTATGATATTCCATCATCTATAGATATTTTGGATTTAAATAATATTCAAATGATAATTGAGTGGATATGGAAAAATGCTAAAGAGATATAAATCAATTCTATGTTAAAATAAAAAAAAAGGGATTTATTGAAAAAATTATATACAATAGGGCATTCAATTTATAAAAGTGATGATTTTATATCTCTATTAAGAAGAGATAATATTAATACTATTGTAGATGTAAGAAGTATGCCTTATAGTAAATTTGCCTCTCAATATAATAGAGAGATATTAAAACACTCTCTAAAAGAGAAAGGTATATACTATATTTTTATGGGGGATTTATTGGGGGCAAGATATGAAGATAAAAATCTACTATTTGATGATGGTAGAGTTGATTTTAAAAAAGTCCAAGAGATAAAACCATTTCAAGATGGTATTACAAGATTAGAGAGTGGCATATCTAAGGGATATAATATAGCTTTGATGTGTTCAGAAAAAGAGGCTTTTGATTGTCATAGATTTGGATTAGTATCAGAATTTTTGGTTAAAAATGGTATAGATGTAGCACATATATATCCTGATAAAATAGTCTCTCAAGAAAAATTAGAACAACAGCTATTAAAAAAATATAGCAAAAAACTTCCAGAGGCAGATTTATTTAATCCCAATATAACTGATAAATTACGAATAAAATTAGCTTATAAATTAAGAAATAGAGATATAGCATATAATGCGATAACAAAAGAGGGTGATGAATAATGAATATTTTTACAATTGGATTTTCTCAAAAAAGTGCTGAAGATTTTTTTAAAAAATTACAAGAAAATAAAGTAGAAAAATTAATAGATATTAGATTAAATAATAAATCACAACTTGCTGGTTTTGCGAATGCGAAGCATTTACCATATTTTTTAAAACTACATAATATTAAATATGAATATAAGCCAAAACTAGCTCCATCAAAAGATTTACTTAATAATTATAAAAAGAAGACTATTAATTGGAATGAATATATTGAAATTTATAATAAACTCTTAATAGATAGAGATATTTTAAAAAATATTAATATTGATGATTTTAATAATAGTGTATTATTATGTAGTGAAGTAACTGCTGAGCAGTGTCATAGAAGATTAATAGCTGAATATTTAAAAGATAATTTTGATAATATTAAAATAAAGCATCTATAAATGATAAAAACAATAGTAATTTTTGCTAATTCTGTAAAACATAATCAACATTGTGTTGCTGGAAAAGATATAATTACAAAAGAGTGGATACGACCTGTTGGAGATAAAAATGGTTGTGAATTAAGAGATAAACAAACAAAATATCAAAATCCTTATGGTAAATTTTTAGTAAAACCATTACAAAAGATAATTATTGATTTCTTAGATAAAGCACCATTAAAACAACAACCTGAGAATTATATTATTTCAAATAATATTTGGCAACAAAATTATAAAATAGAAAGAGAAAATATTAAATTCTTTTTGGATTATCCAAATAATTTATGGTTAGATGGTATAAGTTATAATGATAGAGTTAATTATAAATTAATTCAAAGTGAGAATATTATAATTAATCAATCTTTATATTTAATAGAGGTTGAAAAAATACATATTTATTGGAAAAATAGGAGTAATTTTAGAGAAAATTCACAACGAAGAGGATTTTTTAAATATAATAATATTTCTTATGATTTACCTATAACTGACCCTAATTTTAAAAATTTTCAGGAACAAGATTTAGAAAATAAGTTTTTATGTATTAGTTTAGGAGAAGAGTACAAAGGATACTGTTATAAATTGATAGCTTCTATTTTATAAAAAGATTATATAATGTTGTCCCCGACAACACCAATTATTCAAAGGAGATATAAAAAATGAAAGATATTTTTAAAGCAATAGAAGAGGTAGCATTTAGTATTGATAGTGCTATTAAAAATGAGGATTTAGGATATAGTGATAGTGAGAATTCATCAGGAGAAGAGCAGTTAAAACTTGATGTCCAAAGTGATAAGATTATAGAGGATAGATTTGCTTCTGTAAGTAGTGTAAAGGCTCTTGTAAGCGAAGAGAAAGAGGGGGTACTTGAATTCGATAATGATGGAGAATATACTCTATGTTATGACCCTCTTGATGGTTCAAGTTTGGTTGATGTAAATCTATCTGTTGGTTCTATCTTTGGGATATATAAAGGTGAATTAAAAGGGGATAATATTGTAGCCTCTGCTTATGTAGTATATGGGCCAAGAATAGAACTTGTTTGGGTAGAAAAAGGCAAAGCACCTATTTTATATCGTGCTAAGGGTAGAGAGTTCAAAGAGATTGGAGAGATTAAGCTTAATCCAAAAGGCAAACTTAATGCTAGTGGTGGGACTCAACAACATTGGGAAGCTAAACATAAAGCATTTATTGATGGGCTTTTTGCTAATGGGTATAGATTGAGATATAGTGGTGGAATGGTGCCTGATTTACATCAAATATTGCTCAAAGGTGGAGGATTGTTTTCATATCCTGCTACCACAGATAAACCAAATGGAAAGCTTAGACAACTATTTGAAGTAATTCCATTTGCTCTTGTTTATGAGAGTGCAGGGGGGAGTGCTATTGATGATAAAGGCAAGAGATTATTAGAACTCGTACCATCTCACCCACACGATACATCACCATGTTTTTTTGGTTCAAATAGTGAAATAGAGGCACTTCAAGTAGCTTATGGAATCTAATGATATATATCAGCAAAAACTTGATACTCAAAAAAAACTATTAGAGGAGTGTCAAATCTCTAAGGGACTTAAAAGTTGTATAAAGTGTGAAAAAATTATAGAGTGTGAATTAAGAGATAGATATGTAAAAAGTGTTTATGCAAGTATGAATAAAGGGCAAGATGGAGGATTTGAGTTTTAGACTCTCTCCATCTATATAAAATATTAGTCGTTTTCTACTAAGCTATCTCCACTATATCGTATAAACTTCTCTATTCTTCTAATACCATCTCTAATCATAGATATATCTGTGGCAAAACTAAATCTAAAATACCCCTCACTACCAAATCCAATTCCAGGGACTACTGCTACTCCTGTCTCTTCCATTAAATCTTTGGCAAACTTCATTGAGTCATTTGATATATCTTTGATATTTACAAATAGATAAAATGCTCCTTGTGGTGCAACTACACTAACTCCAGGGATATGATTAAATAGTTCAACTGCTTCTAATGCACGAGACTCAAAGGCTCTTCTCATACTCTCTATATCTTTATCCACTTCACCATTTAGAGCAGGGATTGCTGCCATTTGTGTGATAGAGTTGATATTTGATGTACTTTGTCCTTGAAGTTTGTTCATAGCAGATATAAGCTCTTTGTTTGGAGATGCAAGGTAGCCAAATCTCCAACCTGTCATAGCCACTGATTTACTTAATCCATTGATTGTAATTGTTCGTAAAAACATATCACGATTAATACTTGCAGTTGAAACAAATTTTGTCTCATATATAAGTTTTTCATACATCTCATCACTTGCTACAAAAATATTAGTATCTTTTAATACTCTTGCTAAATCTTCTAACTCCTCTTTGGAATATACACTTCCTGTTGGGTTAGATGGAGTTGTAAGGATTAGCATTTTTGTTTTTGGTGTAATTGCACGATGTAACTGTTCTGCTGTAATTTTAAATTTATTTATATCATTTGTCTCTATAAATACTGGCACACCACCACTATATTTGATAAGTTCAGGATAAGTTACCCAATAAGGTGCAGGAATAATTACTTCATCTCCATCATCAATAAGTGCTTGAAATAGATTAAACAAAGAGTGTTTAGCCCCATTACTTACAATTATATCACTTGGTTGATATGTAAGATTATTATCTCTTTGAAGCTTGTTTACAATAGCCTCTTTTAGTGGAGTTATCCCTGCTACGGCTGTATATTTAGTGAAGCCTCTATCAAGTGCCAATTTAGCCTCATCTTTAATTCTAGTTGGAGTATCAAAGTCTGGTTCTCCTGCTGAAAAACTTAAAATATTTTTGCCTTGTTCTTTAAGCTCATTTGCTTTTGCTGTAATCTCTAAAGTTAGAGATGGTGATAATTTGTCCATTCTTTTAGATAACATAATTTAAACCCTTGATAAAAAATTTTGTTATTATACAATTAAGTTCTTTTAAATCAAATTAATTAAAATATAACTACAATCTATTAAATTTATACTTTTGATCACTTTGGAAATAGTAGTTGTTTATGCTATAATAAACCAAAAAGGATAGAGATGTTGCCCTATGGAATAAGCGATTTTAGAAGAGTAAAATTGGAAAATTATTATTATGTAGATAAGACTCACTTTATCCCAAAAATAGAACAACAACCTCCATTTTTATTTCTTATTCGTCCACAAAGATTTGGGAAAAGCCTATTTCTAAATATGTTAGCTTTATATTATGATATATTCTATTATCACAAATGATTATATATTTAATAGTGCTGTTGGAATTACCAAAGATGAGCTAAAAAGATTATTAAATCACTATAATTTAAATAAAGAACTTAATATTGGTGATTGGTATAATAACTATAAATTTAATAAAGATGTGAAAGATACTATATCAAACGATTAAAAGAATTATGGGTGAGTATATCCAAAAGGCTTTGTAGATATATACCTTAAAATTCACTCAAGATGAGTTATCAAAACAGATAACAGAGGCAAAAAAGCAGTTAGCTAAATACAATCCTAAAGGGTTAGAAAAGGGTATAGTAGTTGTATTTAATGGTTGGGAGATGGTATATTGCAAGGAGGTTTAGAGTTTTTAAAATAAGAAAAATAGATGTTTTTTAGTAAATAAGAGTAAATTACTCTTATTTAGCTTTAAATTAAGACTATTTTTATCCTATTTAAGATATTATTTAAAATAATAAATTTTATAAAAGGAACTTATATGAAAAAGCTAATAACTTCAATAGTAATTTTAACAACAACAAACTTGATGGCAGATGTAGTTGCAGGGGAAAAAGTATATAAAGCAAATTGTGCAATTTGTCATACAGTCAATGGTGGTTCTGCTATGGGTAAGGACTTTAATATTGTATCTTATACAAGAACAAAAGCCAAAATAGAAGCGTATGCAAAAGATCCTTATAGTTTATTTAAAGAGTTTGGATATAGTGCTAATGCTATGCCGACACTTCCATTAGAAGATAAAGAGTTTAAAGATGTAGCAGACTATATATCATCTCTACAACCATTTAAGATTTGGATGAAAAAAGGTAGTAAATAAAATAAAATTGGAGAGTTGATATTTAACTCTCCAAAATAGTTACTATTTATTATCCACTCTTGATGGTTGTTTTTGTGATTCTATAATTAATCTTAGAGCATTTAATTTAATAAACCCTTCAGCATCACTTTGATTATATACTTCATCCTCTTCAAATGTAGAGTGTTCTTCACTAAATAGAGACATCTCAGACTCTCTTCCTACTACCATTATACTACCTTTATAGAGTTTTAATCTTACAGTACCCTCTACAAATTTTTGTGTGTTATCAATAGCAGATTGTAGCATCTCTCGTTCAGGACTCCACCAAAAACCATTGTATATAAGTTTAGCATATCTTGGCATCAACTCATCTTTGAGGTGCATAACTTCTCTATCAAGTGTAATTGATTCTATGGCTCTATGAGCTTTGAGCATAATTGTACCACCTGGAGTCTCATAACATCCTCTTGCTTTCATACCTACAAAACGATTTTCAACTATATCAATTCTACCAATACCATGCTTATTTCCATACTCATTTAGAGTTCTTAGGATTGTAGCAGGTGTCATCTCTTCGCCATTAATAGCAATTGGGTCGCCTTTTTTATAATCAATAGTGATATACTCTGGAGTATCGGGTGCATCTTCTGGTTTGACACTCCATAACCACATATCATCTTCTGGTTCTTTATTTGGGTCTTCTAATAATAATCCCTCATAAGATATATGAAGCAAGTTAGCATCCATTGAGTATGGAGAACCACCATCTTTTTTCTTCTCTATATCAATACCATGTTCTGAAGCATATTTTAATAACTTCTCTCTTGAATTTAAATCCCACTCTCTCCATGGAGCAATTACTGTAATATTCCCATCAAGTCCTAAATAGCCTAATTCAAATCTTACTTGGTCATTACCTTTACCCGTAGCACCATGGCTCACTCCATCAGCACCAGTAATTTTGGCAATCTCTATCTGCTTTTTGGCAATCAATGGTCTAGCAATTGAAGTCCCCAACAGATACTCACCCTCATAAATAGTATTAGCTCTAAACATAGGGAATACAAAATCTTTTACAAACTCTTCTTGTAGGTCTAATATAAAGATATTCTCTTCTTTAATACCCATAGCCAAAGCTTTTTTTCTTGCAGGTTCTACCTCTTCACCTTGCCCCAAATCAGCTGTAAATGTAACAACTTCACAATTATACTCATCTTGTAACCATTTTAGAATAATACTTGTATCTAATCCACCAGAATATGCTAAAACTACTTTTTGAACTTCTTTTTTTGACATTTTTAATCTACCTTAATTAATATATAGAGATATTTTAGCATAATATTACTTATCCTATCAAATCATTACATAAATCAAATCTATTATGTGTCATTAAATGAACTTTTCCATGTATTTTCATTATATTATCAAATATATCTTTTGATAGTCCAAATCCTACCTCTTGTTCTTTTTCTATTGAATCCATTGATGCTAAATTCATCTCATCTATAATCTTTTTAGGTACTCTAATACCTGGGACATTATCTGATATAAAGTTTGTTGTCCTTGCTCTTACTACTGGGAATTGTCCTATTATAAGTTGGGCATCTTTTGCACTCTCTCTAATACTATTACTCTTAGCACTCTCAAAAATCTCTAAAAGCTCTTTTGCATTATCAATATCATATACAGGTTGTGTAATTATCGCTTTTGCACCATAATTTAATTTTTTAAGAATTTTTTTCTCTAATCTTGCCATATTTTTAGAGTAAGAGTTACTTACAGCAAATGGATATATTCTTTGTGGGGCAGGGGAGAGGGCTTTGTTTGAGTAATCTACACCTTTATTTAAGTGATGAATAATACTTAATAGTAGGGTAGAATCTCTCTCTAATACACCTTTTACCTCTGGTTGGTCGCTAAGTTTTGCAGGGTCGCCTGTAAGGGCCAAAATACATCTTAGATTAAAATCATTTGCACCAAGTAGAGATGATTGAAGTGAGAGTTTATTTTTATCTCTCATACTCATAGTTGTAATTACTGGTTTGTTAAATTTTTGTTGGATTTTAATACCTGATAGGATAGCAGACATTTTAAGTTTTGCTAGTGGGTTATCAGTTACAGAAAAACCATCTATTTTTTTATCTAATTCAATTTTGGAGATATTATCTATAATATTATCTATAGAAGCACCATGAGGAGGAGTAATCTCTACTGTAATAAATTTATCTTTGCTTTGTAGTTTTTGAAAAAAGTTATCAAACATATCTGTATAATCCTAAAATTAGTTTTAATGATATTTTATCTAAAGTTTATAAAAAGTTTGATTTATAAATTATTTGAAGTGGTGGGTCTTCGCGGACTCGAACCGCGGACCACTCGGTTATGAGCCGAGTGCTCTAACCAGCTGAGCTAAAGACCCTCACAGAAACTATTTTAATCTATCTTTTGAGATTAAAAATGTTTTGTGGTCGGTATTATACTTTAAAAAATCTTTAAAAGCAAGTAAATTTTGCAAAATTCCAAAAATAATTGCAAAAATTATAAAAGAAGTGCCTCCGTGGCTAAACATTGGCAGTGGAAGTCCCACTACAGGGGCTAATCCTATAATCATATAAATATTTACACACATATAAATAAAAAACAAAAATGCAGTTCCAGTGGCAAAAACTTGTATTAAATGGTCATCTTGGTGTAGCCAAGATATAAATAGTAGATGTAATATAAGAAAAATGTATAATAAAACAACACTTACCATACCAATAAATCCAAATCTTTCACCTAGATATGCAAATATAAAATCACTTGTAGAGATTGGTAAAAATTTTAATTGAGTTTGAGTGGCATCCTCTTTGGCATTTCCATCTAATCCACCTGAACCAATAGCAATTAGAGCCTGTTGTACATGATAACTTGGATGGTCTAAAAAATCATTAATTCTCTTTTTTTGATAGTCATGAAGATTTGGATATATAATAGTAGGGATAGATACTATAACAACTGTAATAATTATTGCCCAAATTTGCCATTTTACTCCAATTATAAATAGTATGCCATATCCTGAAATCAAAAGTACCAAAGCAGTACCTAAATCTGGTTCTTTTGCAATAAGTAAAAATGGTACTATAATAAAAACAGAAAGTTTAGCAAAACTAACCAATCCATAACCACCTTTTGGAGGAGGAGTACGGCTAATAAGATGTCCTAACATCATCAATACACTCACTTTTATAAATTCAGATGGTTGCACCGTAATACCAATACCTGGAATTTCTATCCATCTTTGCGCACCTAATATACTTTTACCAATAAACTCAACAGCAATTAGCATTAATAGGTTAGCACCATAAAAGATTGGCACAAACCACCATATTATCTTACGCCATGGTATAATAAATGCTACGACAAATCCAATAAATGCCACTGTATAGTATAGCATCTGTTTATCATAAAGAGATGGTTGTATCTCTTTGACCAAAAATACTGACATTATCCATAATGGTATCATTTGAATTATCAGTATAAAATTAAAATTTTTAAGTAGTTTAGTATCAATTTCTAGTAAATGTTTCATTCTAGCATTATATATTATATTACTTTATATTTAAATGATATATGGTATAATCTATAAAATTATTTTTATGGGAGAAAGTCTATGAGTAGTAAAGAGGATGAGTTGTTAGCAGATAATAAGAGTACAGCACCACAATTAGGAGAGCATGAACAAGCTCTAAATATTACAAGTGATGCAAGTGAGATTATGCAAAAGGCAGAGGCACAGGTGAGTGAGTGTATGTTGCTTTTAGATGAGGATTTAAAGAATCTAAAAGAGAGTAAAGCATCTCTTAGAAAAGAGGCATTAGATGAATCTCAAACATTATTACTAGATTTAGGATATAAAGCTAATATGCTTGAAGATGAACCAGAAGTAGCTTTTGGATATGCAGAGGAGGATAAGCAAGAAAAAGTAGAGGTAAAATCTGTATCTTCAGGTAAATTTTCATCATTTATTATAGCCTCTATTATAGGTGCTATTGTAGCTATTGGTTCACTTTTTGCATCTGCTAAATCCATAGGTGTGGCATTTGATATTAATAAGCTTAGTAATATAGATTATTTAATGCCTCTATTACAACCAATAGGAAAACTATTTATCACAGATGCTAGTACAAATATTGGTGGAGTTGTTTTAGCTGGAATTGTTTTTATTATTATGTATATTATATATATAATAAGAGTATCACTAAGAGCTACACAAAATCTAAAAGATGCACAAGCTACTCACGAACAAGCAGAGTTTTATTGTACTTCTAAAGAGGAGTGTAAAAAAGAGATGGACAAGGTAGATGCTCATCTTAATGAGACTATTAAAACGATAGAGTATTATAAACTTATATTATCTGAACAAAATGTAAAATTAAAAAGAATACTTTTTATAGAAGAGAAGCAAAATTTTGAATTTTATCACTATAAAACTCAATTAGAGCTTGAAAATAGTCAAAAATTAGTAAATGCTATTAATAATCTATTGGGTACTCCAATGGCAGAGAAGGGTAGATTATCTAGTGAGGCTCAAGAGGTTTTAATTAAAACTAAATCAGTGCTTAATAAACACCTTCAAGTTATTTATGATAAAAATATAGATGATGTATTATAATGAATATAAAAAATATACTATTTATAGTTATATTATTTACACTTAGCTTATATGGTGAACTTAGAGGTAGTATTGTAGTCAATGCTACCTCTAGTAAGCTAGAAGCATTAGATTTAGTCAAGGTATTAAATGCAAAAGGCTTAGATGCTAAAATGGAGACTATTAGTAGTCAATATTTAGTTTTGATAGATTTACCTAAAGATATAGACAAATCACTTATTGTGATAAATAAAATCAAAGAAGATTATTCTCAATCATTTAAAATATTAGTAGAAAGTACTAATGAAAATTTTGATGATATTGATGTTTTTGATTTATTGAATAAAAATAGAGTAGATAAAAATATAATTATTCGTTATATTGAGGCTATCGCACCAGAAGATAGACTTTTATGGTTATCTATATTTATATTCTCATCTATACTTTTAGTTATATTTATTATTTGGATAATACAAAGCTATAAGGTTAATAAAGAACAAAAAAGATTACAAAAACGACAAATGATTATAGAAAAAACTCTAACTAATACAAAACGGGATAACGAATGAAAAAGATTTTATTGATATTATTAATTTTAACAACGACTCTTTTTAGTATATATAGTAAATCTGATGATTATTATAGTTCTATTATAATAGGTGCTTTTGATAGTGAAGCTAAGGCTAATAAAACAACTAAGAGTATTAAAAATATTTTGTCTTTAGAGGAGGATTTAAAGTCTTTGGAGAGTGAATTTAAATTTGAAATAGTTAAGAGTAATAAAAATAGTTATCATATTGTTGAATTAGCTCCATTTAAAGAGGATAAAATATTAGCACTTGCTTATATTATAATAAGAGATTACTACCCAAAATCATTTATTATGAGACATGGGCATATTATTAATAATCCAAATCAACTTACCAAAAAAGAGTTAAAACAAAAAATAGTAGATGATATTGAAAAAGCTACACAACAAGAGATACTAAAAGCTAAAAAAGAGATGATAACTATTACACCAAATGGTGGTGGTATATGGGAAATTCTATATGTTTTGATAGGTATTACTATTTTTGCACTTCTTTGGATGCTATATCAAAGTAAAAGTATGAAAAGTGTGCAAAGAAAAATGTATGCAAAGCAGTTTGTATTAGAAGAAGAACAAAAGAAACTTCTATTATCTGTTGGTGATAAAATTCATACAACAACCAAAGATATTATGGTAGAGAGAGATAAGATATTAGATGAGCCTCTAACTAAAATAAATAAGAGTAGTATTGATGAGAAGATTAAAACTATACGAAGTGCAGATACTAAATTATTAGATGCTACCAATGATTTAGTAGAGTTTCTTAAAATTAAATCTGGTAAGATTGAACTTCAAGAAGAGCCTTTTGATATAAATTCTCTATTAAATGGGGTATCAAGTTTTTTAACTTCTAAATATAAAGAGCGTATTCATATAGATTTTATTATTAATATTAGTAAAAATGTAGATAAATTTATAGTTGGAGATAAGGCAAGACTAAATCAAATAGTACTTAATCTATTGGAAAATGCCTTTAAATATACAACTAGAGGAGAGATTATATTAGAAATCTCTAAGGTAAAAGGTAGTGAATTAGAGTTTATTATTAGTGATACTGGTGTAGGTATAAAAAAAGATAAAGTAAGTAAATTATTTAATGCCTTTGATGATGAGAGTGATAATATAGAGGGTAGTAACTTAGATAGTTCATTAGGATTATATATTACAAAAGAGCTTATTGCTAAAATGGGTGGAGATATAAGTGTAGTTAGTAATTATGGTAAAGGTAGTACATTTAAGTTTTCAATTCCTATTATAGATAGTAGTAAAATTGATAATAAGTTCTTGGAGAATATTGGTGTAGAGAGAGAGTATAAAAAGCTTCATAATGTAGTAGTAGATAATAAGATAATGATTATAGAAAATAACTCAACCGCAGCTATGTCAATTAGTAATATGTTTGAGATATTTATGAATAATGTTTTAATTCAATCTATATCTACAATTCAAAATAATAGAGGACTTATAGCACAACAAAATATTTTATTGGTTGATGAGAGGATTTTAACACTAGATAATATTTTGATTTTAGAAGAGATTAAAGAGATAGGGGATATAACTATTATTGCTCTAAATACTCTATTATCTCAAAGTGATGATGTAAGTGAAGAGTTGAGAGCTAAAAAAGCTATTGTAATAGATAGATATTTACCAAAACCTCTTACACCACTTAGAGTAGAAGAGCTTCTCAAATCAGTTTATGTTGATGAGTTAGATAGAGTAAGTAAAGATGGTAGAAAACCTAGAAAAAAACTAAAAATCTATAAAGAAGAGATGCCAAGTACTCTTAATACTACAAGAGCAAGTTTCAAAGATTTTAGTGAAGCAAAGATTTTGATTGTAGAGGATAATAAGATAAATCAAAGAATTTTAGCAGGAGTGTTAGAGGGAAGTGGTATTAGATTTACAATTGCTGTAAATGGTATGGAAGCACTACAAGAACTTAGTAAATATTATAATAAATTTGATTTTGTTTTGATGGATATAGAGATGCCAATTATGAATGGTTATGAAGCTACCAAAAAAATTAGAGATAATAGAGAGTTTGATGAGTTGCCAATAGTAGCACTTACAGGACTTACAGAACAAGAAGATATGAATAAAATAATATCTGTTGGTATGAATGGTTATATTCTAAAACCATTAGATATAGGTGCTTTATATACTGCATTAAAAAGATTCTTGGATATAAGTAGTCCAAAAGATATGCCAGATGAGTTTAAAAAGAAAGAGGAGATAGCATTTAATAGTATTCCTCATATCCTAGATATTGAAGAGGGACTTAAAAGAGCTAATAACTCTACAGATACTTATGCTGAGGTGCTTAAAGAGTTTATAGATATTTATGGAAATAGTCATATATCATTTGAAAAACTTATTATGGAAAAAAGGTATCTTCAAGCTAAAAACTTATGTCTTGATATGAAAGTTATCACACAAGCAATTGGTGCTAAAGACATGAATGCTCTATTAGTTGAAATACATCAGTTATTTATGTATAATTTAGATAAAAAGTTAGTTGATTATATAGATAAATATGCTATGGAGATGGAGAAGTTACTTATGAATATAGAGATATTTGAGAGAGGAATGGATTAAAAATAATGGTAATATATGATAGTATAAAAAAAGATAAAGTTAAGTTTGAACCAATTAAAGATAGAGAGGTGAGTCTGTATGTTTGTGGAGCGACTGTATATGATGATGCTCACTTAGGACATGCTAGAAGTGCTTTGAGTTTTGATATTTTGGTTAGGAGTTTAAGAGCGTTAAATTATAGAGTAACATATTGTAAAAATATCACAGATATTGATGATAAAATCATAGCAAAAGTACAAGAGAGTGGTAAAAGCCTCAAATCATTAACAGAGTATTATATAAATAGATATAATCAAGATATGGACTCTCTTGGAGTAATAAGAGCTGATATTGAACCAAAAGCTACAGAGAGTATAGATGCTATTACCACGATGATTGATAATCTTATTGCCAAAGATTTTGCCTATATTATAGATAATGGAGATGTATATTTTGATACATCAAAAGATGATAAATATGGTACTATATCTTATCAGGTTGTAGATGATGAGGTAACTCAAAGTAGAGTAGAGAGTAGTAGCTTCAAGAGAAATCCAAAAGATTTTGCTCTATGGAAATCTTGTAAAGATGATAATGATATATGTTATGATAGTAGTTTTAGTAGAGGACGACCAGGGTGGCATATTGAGTGTTCGGCTATGATTGATAAGCACTTTGTAGGAGATGATAACTATACCATTGATATTCATGGAGGAGGGGCAGATTTACTATTTCCTCATCATGAAAACGAGGCAACTCAAAGTAGATGTAGCAGTGGCAAAGAGTTGGCTAAATATTGGATGCACAATGGATTTGTCAATATTGATGGTACTAAAATGAGTAAATCATTAGGTAATAGCTTTTTTATCAAAGATGCTTTGAACTCTTATGATGGAGAGATTTTAAGATTTTATCTTATATCTGTTCATTATAGAAATAGTTTTAATTTCAATGAAGAGGATTTATTATCATCTAAAAAACGACTTGATAAACTATATCGCCTCAAAAAGAGATTACCAACTAAGGGTAGTGCAATAAATAAGATTTTTAAAAAATCTATATTAGATGCTATGAGTGATGACCTTAATATCTCAAAAGCATTAAGTATAGTTGATGAGATGGTAAGTAGTGCCAATGATACTCTTGATAAAGAACCCAAAAACAAAGGGCTTAAAAAAGAGATAGTATCTAATCTTGAGTTTATCAATACTCTATTAGGCATTGGAGAAAAAGAGCCATATTCATATTTTCAAATTGGTGTAGATAAGGATAAAAAATTAAAAATAGAAGATTTAATATCTCAAAGAATAGAGGCAAAAAAAGATAAAAATTTTGAACTTAGCGATAAGATTAGAGATGAACTAAATAATATGGGTATAAGCTTAATGGATAGTGCTAATGGTACTGTTTGGGAGATAAATTAAGAGTACCCATAAAGGGTATCTTAATATAATTTTATACCAACTCCTCTTCTATCAATATACCAATCTCCTTGGCATCATCAATAATCAAATCACTTACTCTAAGTTTGGATTCAATTACTACATCTGCTAGTTTTGATTTGATATATAGTTTTAGTTGTCTCTCTCCTCTATGTTTCTCTACTAGATATAATAGTTTATCTACAATATCACTATCATTATCTAAGTTTAATGATAACATTAGTGGAGGAAGTTCATCAATTACAGGGATAAATTTTTCTTCTGTTTTGATTTTAATTTTTGTTCTTTTGGCATCTTTTAAAGCACTTATTTTAAGTATGTTCATTCTTGTAAAGTTGTCATCTTTAGTGATTTTGACTTTAAAAGCTATAGGTTTATTTATATCAAAATCTTCATCTAGTTCTCTTAATCTATTTTCAAATAGCATAAGTTCTATATTACCATGTAAATCCATAATATTTGCTATTCCAAATTTATTACCCTTTTTAGATATTTTTTCTGTAATCTCTTCTATTTTACCAATAAAAAGAGCTTCACTTCCATCTGCTAAATCTGGTATTTGAGAACTTAGAGTATATTTGATTTTATCAAGTTCAACTCTATACTCATCTAAAGGGTGTCCGGATACATAAAATCCCAAAGATGCTTTTTCAAACTCTAATATCTCTATACCCTTATACTCCTCTTCATTATCTTTACATCAATAGTAACCATATCTTCATCATCACCAAATAGCGAACCAACTGCTTGTTTTTTGGCAAGTGAAGCTTTATTTGCACTATCCATTAGATACTCCAAATTATTAAGTAGTGCCTTTCTACTATATTCAAATATATCTAACGCACCTGATTTTATAAGTGCTTCTATTACTCTTTTATTGACTTTTGATGAGTCTATTCTACTAATAAAATCACTTAAATCACTAAATTCTCCCTCTTGGCGAGTCTTTAAAATTGACTTAATAGCTACATCTCCTGCACCTTTTAATGCGCCCATTCCAAATAAGATTACCTCTTTATCCTCTTGGACAGATGGTGTAAATACCAAATCAGATTTATTAATATCAGGTGGGAGTAGCCCTATTCCCATTCGCTTGACCTCATCAACATACTTGACTACTTTTGTGGTATTATCTTTTTCTAGTGTAAGTAGAGCTGACATAAATTCTGTTGGGTGATATTTTTTGAGATATGTGGTATAAAATGTAATCAAAGCATAAGCAGCCGAGTGAGATTTATTAAATCCATACCCTGCAAACTTCACAATCAAATCAAAAAGCTCCATAGCTGTATCTCTATCATGCCCCTTTTCTACTGCCCCATCTGCAAATTGATTTTGAAGCTTATCCATCTCCTCTTTAATCTTTTTACCCATAGCACGACGAACTAAATCAGCCCCACCAAGAGAGAACCCACCAATAGTTTGAACTATCTGCATAACCTGTTCTTGATATACAATTACCCCATAAGTTGGCTTCAATATTGGTTCTAGTTCTTTAAATACATAAGTAATTTCTGCTCTTCCATGTTTTCTCTCAATAAAATCATCAAGCATTCCAGACTCCATAGGACCTGGGCGATAAAGAGCAAGAACGGCGATAATATCTTCAAAGTTATTTGGCTTTAACCTAAAGTTCAAATCCTGCATACCTGCTGATTCTATCTGAAATAATCCCACAGTATTCCCTGTTTGGATTAGTTCATAAACACCTTTATCATCTACATCTTTTTCTTGAAAGTTTATCCTACTTCCATATCTTTTTTCTACTAATTTATTAGCCTCTTCTACAACTGTAAGAGTCTTAAGCCCCAAAAAGTCAAACTTAATCAAATCCACATCTTCAACATATTTACCATTATATTGAGTAGCTAGAGTATCAAGTCCAGTTGGTTTAAATAGAGGTGTCTTTTTCCAAAGCTCCTCATTGCTAATTACAACTCCTGCTGCATGAGTCCCTGCATTACGATTTAGCCCCTCCAAAGCCACAGCATATTTCCAAACCCTCTTAGCCTCTTTATCTCTATCTAAAAGTTCTTGAATTTTTGGCTCTTTAGCAAGTGATTTTTCAAGATTAATTCCAAGTTCATCAGGAATAAGCTTAGCCATAGCATCAGCCTTTGAATAAGGCATATCAAGAACCCTAGCCACATCACGAATTACACCCTTTGCCAAAAGCTTACCAAATGTAATAATTTGAGCCACATTATGTCGCCCATACTTCTCTACAACATAATCTAATATCTCCCCCCTACGACTCTGACAAAAATCCATATCAATATCAGGCATAGATACCCGTTCAGGATTAAGAAACCTCTCAAAAAGCAATCCATAAGGAATAGGGTCTATATCTGTAATTTCAAGAGAGTATGCTACAAGGCTACCTGCGGCCGAATTATGAACTATATAATTAGTTGTTGTATAAGAGTGGTCATCTTCTACTGTAAAATCATAAACTTTAGTTTTAGTTTTAGGTTTTTTATCTATGTTTCTAACTTTTAATTTAATAAAATCTTTTTCTATTTTATATATATTTTGTCTGCTTTTAGGAATATCATAAATTGAACCATTTGATGGAATATTAATTGTATATTGTGAGTTACCATCTTTTAATGGAATAGATGTCATTTCTCTTTTATCTTCTCTTAAAGTTGATGGTATGCCAACTTGAAAAAGTAATTTTCTTGTTTGTAAAGCTAGTTTAGTTGATACAGTTGTAATTTTTATTCTATCTAAAGAGGTATATCCATCTGCTGATATATAACCATCTAAAACCTCTAAAATTTCTTGTTTTGGAAGAGAAAATACAAAACTAGGAATATATTTTGAGTTTGATTCAAATCTATAATTTTCAAAAGTCTTAGCAAAAAATGAGTGTAAAAATTTATCATGAATATTTATATCAATAATAGATTTTGTCTTTAAAAGTGAATAATCATAACCATTCTCTTCTATAAAAGCCAACGATTCATCAATACCTTTTTTATCATCTTTATAAAAAACAATTGATACACTCTTTCTCTTCATATCTTTTCTAATATGTCCATCACAAATCCATCTACCTAAAAACTTTCTAAAATAGTAACTATTTTGTAAATATCTCTTGATTTTTCTTTGATTTAATTCATCTACATATTTTACCCAATCATCAATTGAGTTAAATCCATTTAAAATATAATTTTCTATATCTTTAATAGTTTTTTGTTTAATATTTACATCTTTACCAATTATATAATTATAATATTTTTTAATAGTTGCTTTTGTTTTTGGAATATTATTAGATAAATCTTTTAGACTATATCTATTTTTTTTATTTTGAGAGTATTTATAGATTAAATATCCATTATCTTCTCTGTAATTATCATTACAAAACTCTAATAAATCAAACTCTTTAATATCTTGAATACCATATTTTGGAATAGGAATAACCAACCAATCTTTAACTGTTATATCTTTTGCCTCTTTCCAATTATCATCTCCTAAATATATCTTATGGTCATTTGTAAGAGTTATATTATTGATTAAATCTCCATAAAATGTAGATATAGTTATTAGTTCTTCTTCTATTGGATATTCAAAAATCTCTGTAACTCTTTTAGATTGATTATTATGAGAAATTACTACATCTCCAATTTCTATTTTATCAATTCTTTTAGTATCTATTTGATTATTATTTGAAGTATAAACTAAAGTATCTTTAGTAAGACAACCTCTCCCTGGTCCTACTGGAATATTCATCTCCTTAGCCTTAGCCACAAACTCCCAAACTATTAGCATATACCCTGGGAATTTCATAGAGTTGATAATTTCCATCTCTACATCTAATCTATCTCTATACTCTTGATGTTTAGATTTATCTACAAACTTTAATCTCTCTTCTAATCCCTTTTTACAAAGATGATTAAACAGTACTATATCAGAAGCTAAAGAGTACTCATCTTTATCAGGTAACTCTATCCCCTCATCTCTAGCTATCTGTTGAGCAAATTTGAAGTTTGGAGGGGTTGGATTACCTAGTTTTATCTCTAAATTACATTTATTTGCTATCTCTTGGGTATTTTCCAATGCCTCTGGAATATCAGCAAAAAGCTCTGCCATCTGCTCTGGAGATTTGAGATAAAATTCATGGACACTATGTCGCATTCTATCTGGGTCATCATAGAGTTTATTCATAGCTATACACATAAATGCTTCGTGTGATTCGGCGTGTTCTTGATATAGATAGTGAGTATCATTAGTGGCTATAATTTTAATCCCTGTCTCTTGTGAGAGCTTGATAAGTTGGGTATCAATATCATATTGATGTCCTATACCATGACGCATAAGTTCTAAATAAAAATCATCTCCAAAGACTGCTTTATATTTCAAAGCTACCTTTTTTGCCTCTTCATACCCTTTTGCTCCATTTTTTAGATTTCTCTCACTTAAATTTAGATGCCAGTTTATCTCTCCTTGAAGACAAGCAGAAGAACAAATCAACCCCTCACAATTATTTTTGAGTAAATCCCAATTTATTCGTGGATAGTAATAAAATCCATTAATATATGCTTGTGATGAGAGATACATAAGATTTTTATACCCTATATCATTTTTGGCAAATAGAGATATATGAAATCTTTTACGAGTAGATTTATCCCCAATATCCTCTTCATTATGGATATATCCCTCCATTCCAATAATAGGTTTTATCCCCTCTTTTTTCATAGCATTATAAAAGTCAATCACACCAAACATATTACCATGGTCGCTCATAGCAATACTATCCATACCCAACTCTTTTGCCCTTTTGGCCAACTCTTTAATCTTGTTTGCCCCATCTAATAGAGAGTACTCAGTATGAAGATGAAGATGTGTAAATTTACTCATTTTTTGCCTTAATTAATTATCTCTTTTACTCTACCCACACTACCATCACTAAGTCTAACCTTAATTCCATGGTGGTGATTTGCTGAATTTGTCAAAATATTTTGTACTATTCCATTTGTAAGTTTTCCATTTCTTTGGTTCTCTTTTAATACAATATTTACCTCTAGTCCTGATTTAATATTTGCTCTTTTTGTATTCATTATAATATCCTTTTTGCAATTATACAATATATTTAATTTAATAAGTTACAATTAATAAATTAAATATCAAGGATATTATTAAAATGAAAAAGACTCTAATACTATTATCGGTAACTAGCTCTATTCTATTGGCAAACACGCCTTTGGAACTGTTGAAAACTAAATGTGCTTCGTGTCATATATTAACTACACCCACAGCAAGTATATTGCCTACACTAAAAGCACCTGCAATAGAGGCTGTAATGCTTCATCTAAAGGTGATTTATGAGTGAATTAGAAAGAATTGAAGGCTGAAACTATTATCTTATTTTAAATTAAAGTAATTATGTCTATCTAGCATCTGCTAAAGTAAGGGCAAATATCACATCAACATTATATCTTTTCAATAATATATAAGCCTCTTGTAGTGTAATACCCGTAGTTATGGTATCATCTACTAATATAGCCTCTATATCACTCTTGCCACTATATCTAAAATCTCTACTATTTTCAAGCCTAAAATCCAATGATTTACCTGCATAACTTACTCTATTTTGAGCTATCAAAGCATTATGTAAAGGGATTGAGAGTTTAGTTTTCATAGAGTGGGTTAATATAGCTACATTAGAGTAGCCATAACTAATATGTTCATCTATACCTATAATATATATTGGATTATCAATATTTTCTATAAACTTACCTATAAAAGGTTTAGTGGTGATTTTGGCTAACTCTTTATATACTCTATGTCCTACTACACTATATTTAGAGGTTATAAAATCTGAAATATTTTGATATTTATAGAAGCTATAAACCTCTAAACCACCTATCTCTCTTTTGCTAATAGAGGGCTTTAATATAGTATTTTTACACTTTTTACAAATTGCCACCAATGATAATTGATAACAACTTAAACATCTCATTTACAGTGCTTTGATAGCCTCTATTGTACTCTCTAATGATGCCATATCAGATACTACAAAGTGAGGTTTTTTCGTAGCTCTTCTATTTAGCCCTTTTAATACTCCACCATGTCCAAACTCAATATAACAATCAACTTCATCATCAAATTTAGCGATAGATTGTTTATACATTACAGGAGATACCAACTGCTTCACCAATAAATCTAAGGCTTCATCTTTACTTTCATATCTATCTGCTGTTACATTTGAGATTACAGGTGCTTTAAACTCATCTTTGAGTACCTCTTGGAGTTTAGCCTCTAATGGAGCTTTGGCACTATCTAATAATGGACAATGACTAGCTACTGACATATTTAGAAGCATAGCTCTTTTTGCCTTTGCCTCTTTTAATATTGCTACTAACTTTTCTAAATCAGATTTAACACCTGCTATTACAATTTGCCCTTTAGCATTATAATTTACTGCCCAAACTTTAAGTCCATTATCTCTTTGAGTCTGTGTAATCTCTTCTACAACTTCATCATCTAATCCAAGAGATACCATCATACCAACATCAGCACCCTCACAAGCCTGAGCCATCAATTCACCTCTAAGATTTACCAAAGATACAGCATCTAAAAAGTCCAAAGCCCCCACACTTACAAGAGCAGAAAATTCACCTAATGAGTGTCCTAAGGCATAATATGGAGTAATATTCATAGCATCTTGAAATAGTCTATTAGCAATAGAAGATACCAAAAGTATAGCAGGTTGTGTAAATTGTGTTTTTTCTAAATCACTGTTTTCACTAAATAATAATTTTTTAAAATCTATACCACTACTTTTAGATGCCTCATCTATCATATCTTTTGCTACTTGAGAATTGTTATAAAAATTCTCTCCCATACCCATAGCTTGAGAACCTTGCCCAGGGAATAAAAACGCACATTTAATTGACATATTAATAATCCTTAAAATTTTTTATATTTTATCTAAATATCTGTTAAAGTTATTAATAGAGTTTTCCTTCTAAATTAATTTAAATCTCTTTAATCTCATCTATACTTAACCGTATCCACATTAGCTTTTAATAGGTTCTCAACCATTTCTATTTTTTCTAGCTTTAATTTCTTTTCACTGCTTATTCTCTCTTCTTTAATCTTTAATTCACTATTGTTCATTTTTAGATAATCTAGCGTCTCTTTGGCTTTGGTTTTTTACTTTTATATCTAGGCGATTAAATCTCTAGCTGTTGAATAAGTAAAATAAATAGTAGATAAAGACAAAAAACAACTATATTATAATTTTTTTTAAGGTATTATATCAAAATTAAATAGATTTATTAAAAAGGGTTAATAATGGTAAAGATGGCAACTAAAAAAGAGATAGAGGAGATAAAGGCTCTATTTTTAACACATTATCCCAACTCTGTAACTGAACTTAACTATAATAATCTATATGAACTATTAATATCTGTAATGTTGTCTGCTCAATGTACTGATAAGAGAGTTAATATTATAACCCCTGATTTATTTCAAAAGTTTTCAAATGTAGAAGAGTTAGCAAGGGCTAATATTGATGATATTAAAGCACTTATTAATAGTTGTTCATTTTTTAATAATAAAGCTAAAAATCTAATTAAAATGGCTCAAAAGGTAGTAGATGAGTTTAATGGGGAGATACCATTAACCCAAAAAGAGCTTATGAAATTAGCAGGTGTAGGACAAAAGACGGCAAATGTAGTAATGATAGAACATAGTGGGGCAAATGTAATGGCTGTGGATACTCATGTATTTAGAGTATCTCATAGATTAGGATTAAGTAGTGCCTCTACTGCTATCTCAACAGAAGCCGAACTTACCAAAAAGCTCAAAGATAATCTACATCTATTTCATCAAGCAATGGTACTATTTGGAAGATATAAATGTAAAGCACTTAATCCTCAATGTGAGGAGTGCTTTTTGGCTCATTTATGTAAGAGTAAGGATAGGTTTAAGGTTTAATCTTCAATATAATCTCTAAACTTATCTTCTAATTTAGCTATTTTTGGAGAAATTACAGCCATACAATATCCTTGATTAGAGTTATTTTGATAGTAGTCTTGATGATAATCTTCGGCTATATAAAATCTATCTAGCTCCTCTATAATAGTTACTATCTCATCATCAAAATTCTCTTGAACCTTATCAATTACACTATAAGCCAACTCCTCATCTTCTATATTTTGATATAGTATTGTAGAGCGATATTGTGTGCCTATATCTGCTCCTTGTCTATTTAGAGTAGTTGGGTCGTGTAGTTCAAAAAATATCTCTAGTAGCTCTTTTGTAGATATGATTTTATCATCATATATAATCTTGACTACCTCAACATGTCCTGTTGTGCCACTACATATATCTCTATATGTTGGATTTACTAAATTTCCATTAGCATATCCACTTATTACATCTTCTACACCATTTAATCTCTCAAAAACTGCCTCTATACACCAAAAACAACCACCACCTAATATAAGCTCTTTTCTCATTTAGATACCTTAGTTTAAGATTTTAGAACGAGATAGAGCATCTTCAATCTCTTGTTTGTTAATCTCTCCATCTATTGTGATTTTTAGACCATCTTCTATCTCTTCTACTCTCATATCTTTGATTTTTTTCTTTGTATCATCACTCATACAATCACATTTACCCTCACTACAATTCTCTACCATTTTAAAGATAGTACCTTTTTGGACATCTCCACTAAATGATATATTTACACCACTACTTAACTTATTTACAACTCTTTTCATATTTTTCCTTTTTGCTAATTTTACTATAAAATATATTAATTTACCTATATAATCTATTATGATACATATAGTTAAGTGATACTACAAATGCTAAAGCATCTCTCTCTAGGTTATTATCTGACTCTATTTTTTGTAGATGTTTATTTTTATATACAAAAGTTAGAGGTTTTTTATTGGGTCTAAGTATTGCTACTTTGTTATCACTTCTTAGGGCATAATATCTATTAAACTGCATTAGCGATATATTGGCTTTTTTATCACTAAATATAGAGTGTCCCATAATTGGATACTCTAAATCTAATCCCATTAAATCCAAAGCAGTTGCTAATATATCTGGTTGTGTGGCTATTTTTAGATATTTTTGTGGTTTTATATCAGTACCTAATATCATAGCAGGGATATGAAACATATTTATAGGTACTACATCATCTCCATATACTCGTATATTATGGTCTGCTACAACTACAAATATAGTATCTTTATAATACTCCTCTTTTTGAGCCAATTCTATAAATTTACCTATTGCAAAATCAGCATATTTAATAGCATTTTTTACACTCTTTTTGGCTACTCCATCAATTAGAGTTATTTTATTATCAGGGAAATCAAAAGGACTATGATTTGATGTAGAGAATATTACAGAAGCAAATTTTTGATTTTTGCTATAAAGCTTTTTATACTCGCTATTTGCCCTCTCTACTACATCACCATCACATACTCCCCAAGTACCTACAAATGATGGGTTTTTAAATTTTGGCTCATCTATAATCTCATCAAACCCATTACCAAAAAACCACCCTTTCATATTATCAAATCTACTCTCTCCACCATATATAAATGATGTATAGTATCCATAGGGTTTAAGTAGTTTGGCTATTGTGAAATAATCTTTTTGTGATTTATTTCGCTTTAATACCCCTCTACCTGTGATAGAGAAATTACCTGCTACTAATCCTGCTATCCCTCTTACACTTCTAGTACCATTTGAGTATAAATCTCCAAAGAAAATAGAGCTTTTGGCTAATCTATTGAAGTTTGGACTTATCTCTTTGTCTTCAAAAAATTGATAACCATAACTCTCTTGAATAAATATCACAAGGTTTTTGGGTTTATCTCTTTTGAAATGTGTTTTTTCTACTCTTCTAAGAGGTAATTTAGTATCTATGCTTTTGATATTTAATCTACTCTCTACTCTACTAATAGCCTCTTTTATATCCATCTCTCCATAGCTTTTCATAACACTTTTACTACCATGCTTTTGATTGACATATATTGCATCAATAATAGAGTGAATTGAATTTTTGGTTATCTCATTTAGCATTCTATTAGATGAGTATATAGCATCAGATATATTAGCAGGACGATGTCCAAAAGATGACCTAGCACCAATAAAAAGTAGTATAAATAGTGGAATAAATATCAAAACTCTTTTCCAATATATTATCTCAAAAATATTATTTAGAGTCTCTTTGAAATTTCTAAGATAAATATAAATAAATCCTATAATCAATATTAAAGCTATAGATAATTCCAATTTATACTCTGCTAATATCATAGAAAAGACCTCTCTAGGATACTCTAAATACTCTATAAATAGATAATTTGGACGCACATCATATTGAGCTATAAAAGGTAGTGTTGCCACCTCTATATATATCAAAATTGATATTAAAACTAAAAAATAGTATTTCAAAAATATATTAACAATATTTTGAGCTATCTTAGGTGCAAAGCTTAATAAAATAAGTGGTATAAGGAGCAGAAGAGATACCAAAATTGTATCCATTCTTAATCCATAAATAAATGAAAGCCAATAACTGCTATCACTATTTTGAATATTTTCAAAATATATTATAAATAGGGTAACTCTACCTATAAAAAATATTATTATCATATAGAAATAATATTTTAATAATTGATTAAATATGCTCACTATTAATAAAACCTATGTATCTCTTCCATAATATCAGCAAACTCTATATCATCACCTTTATCTTTGAGAAACTCAATAAGATATTTTTCACTAGCTTCAATAGTCTCATTTTTTTCAATCTCTAATAGTGAAGCATAAAGTTCTGCTATTATCTCTATTACATGTTTAGAAATTGATTTTCTTGAAGCTTGATAACCAATTATATCGCCACTATCAGCATCTCTTCTTGTCTCAAACTCTGTAAAAATCCAATAATATCTACCATCTTTTGCTCTATTTTTTACCACAGCATTGATATTTTTACCTGCACTTATAGTCTCCCAAAGAAGCTTAAATACAACTTTTGGCATATCAGGATGTCTGACAATATTATGTGATTTACCAATTAGTTCATCTTGAGTATATCCACAAATCTCAATAAAATAGTCATTACAATATGTAATTCTACCTTTTGCATCTGTTTCACTAACAATATATCTCTTTGGGTCCAACTCTATCTCTTCATCTATTACTGTTTTATTCACTGTTTATCCTTATATAATTAAGAGTAAATTATCTAAATTTTTTATATTTTATCTAAATTATGATTAAAATAGATTATTTATTTTAAGTATATCTAAAAGTTTTTAATATTATAATATTTAATTAGAAACTTATTTTACTTTAGCAAAACTTTTATCCATCTAACTTAATTCAACAGGAGTATATTATGAAATATAAAAATATAATAGTTGTATCTTTAATGATATTTTTACTAAATAGTTGTGGTAGTGCTTATAGCTATCCAAATTATGATATTATTAAACCATCTGTATCTTATAAGCCAAAACGAAAAAATATTAAAAAACTAATAAGTAATTATATTGATAAACCTTATGTTTGGGCAGAGGAGGGACCTTATGCTTTTGATTGTTCGGGGCTTACATACAATATCTATGGTAAAATGGGAGTTACACTGCCTCGTGTAGCAAAAGACCAAGCTAAAGTAGGTAAAGAGATTAAATTAGAAAAATTAGCCTATGGAGACCTTATATTTTTTGGGAATAAAAATAAAAGAAGCAAAAAAATTAATCATGTAGGAATTTATATTTCTGATGGGTGGTTTGCCCATGCAAGTAGTGTAAATAGAAAAGTTATGTATAGTAACTTTAATATTACTAAAAGCTATTCTAAGCGTATGAAAGTATGTAAACGCTATCTTAGCAAAGATGAAAAGAGCCTATATTTAAATGAAAATGGTGTAATATCTAAATATAAGACTACTAGATTTACTACTCCATGGCAACCAAATATGAAAGTACCAAAAAATATACCAAGTTAAAGGTTTTTAAGACTTTTAATCTCTTTGATTACATTTTGGACAATCCAATCAGGAGTGGATGCTCCTGCACTAATCCCACATAGCTTTTTATCATCAAACCAACTTTTATCAAGTTCATTTTCATTCTCTATTAGATAGCTATCATTACAACTCTCTTTTGCTATATTATGAAGTTGCTTTGTATTTGATGAGTGCTTACCTCCAATTACTACCATTACATCAGCTTTTTTTG
>JAMOOX010000008.1 GCA_027065045.1 Campylobacteraceae bacterium
TAATCAACATTATGATGATTTGAGTAAAAAAGTAGGGTAAGGTAGAAAATTTGAGGTAGAATTAGATTATTTTTTTTATTGTCTTGACTTTTGGGGTAGAATATATCTCTATATCTAAATTATAACCTAAATAACTATTATCATATTTTATAATTTTTATCAATTAAGCACTCACAATATTATATTTTCTTGAAGTAGCTGATTTTATCAGTCTTTTATTTATAGGAGTATCTTCAATCTTTTTTAACTGCTTTTTTGTTAAATTTCTTGGTGGTGCTATATTTATAACCTTTCCATTTTTTATTTTTAATGCCATAAATAATCCTTGTTATATTTAATAATTTTATTATAACATACTTTAATGATAAATATATTAAATGTTCGGTTAAAACCGAACCTACCAAAATATACGATAATTTTATGATATAATAAATAAAAATAAGGAATTTAATATGTTATCATTAAATATCAATAATCCTATCGTTGAAAATTTTTATAAACAAGAGTGTCATAGTGATAAAAATAGATTTATTGCTAATCTAATAGACTATATTGAGAATTATAATATAAAACAAAGTTTAAAAAAAGGTTTAGAAGAGGTTAAGCTTCAAAATAGTGGGGAATTGGAAAAAAAAGAGTTAAAGTATATTTTAGATGAGTTATAAAGTTATTCCTACTCCTGAGTTTATAAAAAATCTTAAAATTTTAAATAAAAAGTATAAAAATATCAAAAAAGATATTTTAAGACTTGCTAATGAGTTAGAACTTAATCCTACTATGGGGGTGAGTCTTGGAAATAATATATTTAAAATTAGATTAAAAAATAGTGATATAAACAAGGGTAAAAGTGCTGGGTATAGAGTAATTACATATTTGGTTAATGAAAAAAATGAAATATCTTTAATAACTATTTATTCAAAATCTGATAAAGAAAATATCTTAGATGTGGAATTAAAAGAGATGATTGATAAATATGTTATATCATATTAAAAACTTTAATTTAGAGTTTGGTGAAATGGAATGATCATGATTTTACTTGCAACACCTCTAGTTCCATCCTCTATGAGGTGGAATTCATACTTTAATTAATATTTATATAAACATCTTTTCTATGTCTTACTCTAATTATCTCTATAATTAACTCTCCATTATTTATAGAATATACTACTCTATAATTATTAATCTTGATCTTAAAAATATCTTTACTTCCTAATATTTTTAAGCTCTTTTTGGGCAGACTTTTCCACTTTATTTTAAATAATTCCATCTTGCTTTAATTCTTTTAATATATCTTGATGTGATATAACTTCTTCATCTTTTCAAATTCATTTATAGGTATAATCACAGATACTCTCTCATTTTTATCATTTGTTATATATTGTGTATGTAAATTTAATGGTAGTTCCATTTCTGATATATTGAAGTTGGAATAATTTTATGATATAATATAAGTATCTTAAAAGTAAAAGAGCAAATATGCCTAAAATATTTGAATATCTTGGAATTATTATAATGTTTTATTCCAATGAGCATGAACCTATACATGTCCATGGTAAATTTCAATCTTGTGAATCAAAAGCTGAATTTATTATAGTTGATGGTAATATTATAGATATTAAAATTAAAGATGTAAAAGGTAAAAAATCACTTCCAAAAAAAGAGTTAAAGGAATTTAAAAACTTTGTTTCTAAATTTAAAGAAGATATTGTTAAGAAATGGATAGATTATTTTGTATATCATAAATCAATACAATGTATAAAAATCAATGGAAAGGTAAAATAATTATGCCTAAAATTATATCTATTAAAAAGGCTAAATATATAGATGACTATAAAATATATCTAAAGTTTAATGATGGTAAAGAGAATATTTTGGATTTCAGAAATTTTATACTAAAATCTCAACATCCTAATATACAAAAATATAAAGATAAAAACCTATTTAAAAATTTTAATTTAGAGTTTGGTGAAATAGAATGGAATGATTATGATTTAGCTTTTCCTGTATATGATTTATATAAAGGGATAATTTTATAATGAGAAAAGAGTATGATTTTAGTAGTTCAATAAAAAATCCATATAGTCAAAAGAGTATATCTAATTTACCAATTTATCTTGACCCTGAGATAGAAAATTTTATCTCTAAGTTAGCTAAGAAACAGAAAAAAAATATAAGTGAAATTGTAAATAGTTTACTTTTTAAAGATAAAGAACTTATTGAATTAGCTAAATAAAGTTAAATTGTAACTCCGTTTTATCTTGATAAGAATAAATAATTTAATTTATTTTTATCATTTCTTATAACATACTTCAATTATAAATATATTTAATGGTGCGATAGAAATCGCACCCTACCAAAAAGCAATAAAAAATGTTATAATATTCTAAAAACCTATAAGTGAGATAAGTTGAGTATAGATAATATAGAAGTATATGGGGCAAGAGAGCATAATCTTAAAAATATTGATTTAGTAATTCCCAAAAATAGATTAGTTGTAATTACAGGTATTAGTGGTAGTGGTAAGAGTAGTTTGGCATTCTCTACTCTATATGCTGAGGGGCAACGGAGATATATTGAATCTCTCTCATCTTATGCTAGACAATTCTTGGGGCGAGTGGGTAAGCCTGATGTTGATAAGATAGAGGGGCTTACTCCCTCAATTGCTATTGACCAAAAGACTACAAGCAAAAATCCTCGTTCTACGGTGGGGACTATTACAGAAATTTATGATTATTTACGGTTGTTTTTTGCTAGAGTGGGAGAGCAGTACTGTTATAAATGTGATAAACCAATTAGTTCTATGAGTGCTAGTGATATAATAGAAGAGGTTTTAAAACTTCCCAATGGTACAAAACTTATGATTTTAGCTCCACTTATCAAAGAGAAAAAGGGGAGTTTTGGAGAGTTAATTGAGTCTCTTAGGCATAAGGGATTTATTCGTGCTGTAATTGATGGAGAGATAATTAGACTTGATGAAGAGATAGAGCTATCTAAAACTAAAAAACATACTATTAAAGTAGTAGTTGATAGAGTTATAATCAAAGAGGATAATAGAGATAGAGTAGCACAAGGAGTAGAGAAGTCTTTGGGGCTTAGCTATGGAGAGGTAGAGATTGATACTCTTGATGGAAATATCTCTCATTATTCAGAGCATTTTGCCTGTTTTGATTGTAAGCTTAGCTATGAAGCACTTGAACCTGTAAGTTTCTCTTTTAACTCTCCTAAAGGTGCTTGTAGTCGGTGTGATGGGTTGGGTATTAGCTATGATATTGATTTGGATAAGATTATCAAAGGAGATAAATCTATATCAAAAGGTGCTATTACTACAATGTATGGATTTAATAGAAGTTATTATAAGCATTTTTTAGAGGGGTTTTGTAATCAAAATGGTATTGATATAGATATACCTTTTAATGAACTATCAACCAAAGATAAAAAGCTAATATTAGATGGTAAAGCCGTAGAGGTAACCTTTAAATGGAAAAAACACACTATCAAAAAGAGGTGGGCAGGTGTAATTAAATTCTCCAAAGAGCTATTTAGTGATAGCAAAGATGTAAGTGATTATATGAGTGAAAATATTTGTCAAGAGTGTAGTGGGCATAGATTATCACATAGTTCATTAGCTGTGAAGATAGGGGATAAAAATATATCTGATATTATAGATATGCCAATAGAGGAGTCTTTGAAATATTTTGATAATAGTGATAATTTTGCTTATCTTAGCCCACAATCAAAGCAGATTGCTCAACCAATACTCAAAGAGATAAGAGAGAGATTATATTTTTTATATGATGTAGGATTGGGATATATTACTCTTAGTCGTGATGCAAGAACTATTTCAGGAGGAGAGGCTCAACGGATACGAATAGCATCTCAAATCGGTTCGGGGCTTACGGGTGTAATGTATGTATTAGATGAACCAAGTATAGGATTACATGAGAGAGATACCAAAAAGCTTATCAAAACTCTAAAATCTCTTAGAGATAAGGGGAATAGTGTAATAGTAGTAGAACATGACAAAGAGACTATTGCTTCTGCTGATTATATTATTGATATTGGAGAGGGCGCAGGAGAGTATGGGGGTAATATTGTATTTAGTGGTACTCCAAAGGAGCTAAAAGATGCTAATACTCTAACGGCTGATTATATGTATGGTAGAAAAGAGGTTAAATATGATAACTCTCACCCTCAAAAAGAGTGGATAAGTGTCAAAAATGTAAATATTAATAATATTAAAAATCTATCTGTTAAAATCCCACTTAGAAACTTTGTATCTATTACTGGTGTAAGTGGAAGTGGTAAAAGCTCATTAATATTACAGACTTTACTACCAACTGCTAGAGAGATTTTAAACCATGCCAAAAAAATACACAAAGTAGATGGTGTAGAGATTAGAGGATTAGATAAGTTAGATAAAGCAATATATCTTGACCAAAGCCCAATAGGGCGAACCCCACGAAGTAACCCAGCTACCTATACAGGAGTAATGGACGAGATACGAAAACTATTTAGCAAAACCAAAGAGGCACAACTAAGAGGCTATAAGATAGGTAGATTTAGCTTTAATGTCAAGGGTGGTAGATGTGATAAGTGTGAGGGAGAGGGAGAGATAAAGATAGAGATGCACTTTTTACCTGATGTGATGGTATCATGTGATAGTTGTAAAGGTACAAGATATAATAGACAGACTTTAGAGATAGAGTATAAAGGCAAAAATATAGCTCAAGTATTGGATATGAGTGTAGTTGAAGCATTAAAGTTTTTTAAAGCTATCCCAAATATATATAATAAACTCTCAACCCTACAAGCTGTGGGATTAGGCTATCTCAAACTTAAACAAAACGCCGTAACTCTAAGTGGAGGAGAGGCTCAAAGGATTAAACTATCCAAAGAACTTAGCAAACGAGATACAGGAAACACACTATATATCTTAGATGAACCAACAACTGGATTACATTTTGCTGATGTAGATAGACTTACGGGAGTATTACACCATTTAGTAGAGCTTGGAAATAGTGTAATAGTAATAGAACATAACCTTGATATGATAAAAAATAGTGATTATATTATAGATATGGGTAGAGAGGGAGGCGATAAGGGTGGAGAGATTATAGCCACTGGTAACCCCAAACAACTAGCCAAAGATTATAAAAATAGTGGTAGTTATACGGGGGAGTATTTAGTAGAAGAGTTGAAGTAATTATCTCAACTCTTTCATAACCTCTTTGGCTACTTTAATAGACTCTTCTATCATCTCATCAGTGGTAGCTGTTGATATAAATCCTGTTTCATAAGCTGAACAAGCTAAATATATTCCATTAGCTAACATTTTATTATGAAACTCTCCAAATCTTTTGCTATTATTCTCCAAAGCTTCATCAAAATTTGTTACTTGTTTATCGCTAAAGAAGAAGCCAAACATAGAACCTCTTGTATCTGTAACTATATCTATCCCTGCCTCTTTTGCACCCTCTTCAAAGCCCTCCATTAATCTAACTGCTCTTTGATTTAGAGTTTCATATATTTCTGGATTTACTTTTAACTTTTTAATTGAAGCAAGTCCAGCACTCATAGCTATTGGGTTTCCACTTAGAGTCCCTGCTTGATATATATCCCCCTCTGGTGATAATCTAGCCATAATTTTAGCACTTGCCCCAAAAGCACCCACAGGCATACCTGCACCAATTACTTTACCCCAAGTTACAATATCAGGTGTTACTGTTGTAATTCCTTGTGAGCCTTTAAGAGATGCTCTAAATCCACTCATAACCTCATCAAAAATTAGTAATGCCCCATACTCATTACATAGCTCTCTAATCTCTTCTAAAAATTTATCAGTAGCAGGAACTAATCCCATATTTCCTGCTATTGGTTCAATTATTACACAAGCTATACCATCACTATCTTCAAAACACTTTTTCACACTATCTATATCATTATAAGTAGCAAGTAGAGTATGCTTAGTCAAATCAGCAGGTACACCTGGGCTACTAGGAGTTCCAAATGTTGTAGCTCCACTTCCTGCTTGAACTAATAGAGAATCACTATGTCCATGGTAACACCCCTTAAATTTAATAATATCATCTCTATAAGTATATCCTCTAGCAAGTCTTAACGCACTCATAACTGCCTCTGTACCACTACTTACAAATCTTAGTTTATCAATATTATCAAACATCTCAACTATCTCATTAGCCAACTCTGTTTCAGTAGTTGTAGGTGCTCCAAAGCTAAGCCCTTTTTTGATACTGTGTTCTACCGCTTGTTCTATATCACTATCACAATGACCAAATATAAGTGGCCCCCAACTCTGTACAAAATCAATATATCTATTACCATCAATATCAATTAAATATCCACCCTCACCTCTATCTATAAATGGAGGAGTCCCACCTACACTACTAAATGCTCTTACAGGAGAATCCACTCCACCAGGGATTACTCTATAAGCCTCTTCAAATGCCTCTATACTCTTATTAAACTTCATATTTTCTCACTCATTAAATTTTTTTTGATTATACTATTTTTATTTAATAACTCTCTTAATAGCTTCACTACATATCATCAATCCAAAAGCCCCAGTTACACCTACAAAGCTACCTTTCTCTTTGCATCTATCCTCTTCATGTGAAAATACTACTGTGAAATTTCTATCAAACTTAGCTTTTTTTAACTCATTTCTAATCTTTCTAGCAAGTCTATCACCATGAGTTTTCCAAATTGATGCCACTTCAATTTTGGTAGTATCATATCTTTTAGCACTTCCTACAGACATTATAAGCTTTTTATATACTATCTTAGCTACTTCAATCTTGACTCTAGTAGTATCAGCACAATCAACCACAAGAGAGTATGGTTCAAAATCAAAGTTTGCCACCCATTCTAAATCCATTTTTTGATTTATAGTTGTAATATTTGGATATAGCACCTTTAATCTCTCTACTTTTAGCTCCCCTACTGCCTCTGAACCTATCTGTCTATTTTGATTTGTAATATCATAAGTATCATAATCAACTACTGTAATATCACTTACCCCACTACGATACAAACAATCCAAAGCATAGCTTCCCACTCCTCCAACTCCCAAAATCAGTATCTTAGCATTTTGTATCTTATCAAAATCCTCATCTCCAAATAGAGTCTGACATCTACTAAACCTCATAAATACTCTTCAAACTCTCTATATCATCATAACTTGTCATATCAAGATGAATAGGTGTAATAGATACATAATTTTGACTTATTGCTTCAAAATCACTTATCTGTTTATCTCTATTATCTATCCATTCAAGTCTTGGTAATCCTATCCAATAATACTCTTTACCTCTTGGATTATAATGTACTTCACAATGGTTATGATACTCTCTATTCCCTGCTTTTGTTACTTTAAATCCCTTGCAATCTTGTGGTGGAATTGGTGGAATATTTATATTTAAAAACTTTCTATTTGGTAACTTAAACCTACCTTCAAGAATATCTTTTACTACTTTATATATAGTCTCTTTGGCTAATTTATACTCTAATTTATCTATATTCTCACACATATTAGCACAGACTTGTGATATAGCAATAGATGCGATACCTTGAAGCACTGCCTCCATAGAAGCACTAGCAGTCCCTGAATATGTAATATCCTCTCCCATATTAGCCCCTCTATTAATCCCTGATACCACAATATCAGGCTTAATATCACTAAAAAGCTTATCAAGGGCTAAAAATATACAATCTGTAGGAGTACCATCATCAAGCCTATAAAAATCCTTTTCTACCTCTATAAATCTAAGTGGACGAGTAAGAGTAAGCGAATGCCCACAAGCTGATTTCTCTACACTAGGTGCTACCACCACCACTCTACCTAATGGCTTAAGGGCATCAACCAAAGCCAATATACCCTTAGAGTCATATCCATCATCATTTGTTATTAATATTGTTTTCATAAAAGTATTATATCCTATATTTTTTTATGTTATAATAAATAAAAAAGTTAGAGAAGATATTATGAAAAAGCTACCAATAGGAATATAGACATTTAAAGAGTTAATAACCAAAGATTATCTTTATATTGATAAAACAAAAGAGGCTTATGATTTAATAGAGAGTGGAACTAAGTTTTATTTTCTATCTCGCCCACGAAGATTTGGTAAAAGCCTATTTCTTGATACATTAGCCAATATATTTGAAGGAAACAGAGAGTTATTTAATGTATATATCTATGATAAGTGGTACACCAACATTTTTAATTAAATTAATAAAAAAAAGTAGCTATTTCTTACCTAAATTATCAAACTTAGTAGTAAATGAAAAACTATTAAATAGCTTTGATATAGATTATATTGATTTAGAGGTGATTTTATATCAATCAGGATATTTAACTATTGATAATCTTTAAAAAGAAAAGATATAAGTAAAGCTTTAAGAAGAGCAAATTTAGAAGATTTAAAAGATGCCTTTATATCAATTTTTGCTTCAATTCCATATAATAACTATACAAATAATAGTATCCAAATATATGAGGGATTTTATGCAAGTGTAATTTTTGTATCTATAACAATTTTTAAGAGTAACCAATAGATGTAATTCTCAAATCTAAACTTAATATTTTCTTACTCATAATATAAACCTAATAATATAATTTTTATATATTATATCTTACTAAGTTTAAAAAATATTTTAGATTATCGGATACCTACTAAGTGGAACTAACACATAGTTTTTATTAGCCTTTATAAGAGTAATTAAATTTTCTAGCTCTTTGGCTTTGCATTTTTTTCTAAACATTGGGTCGTGTAGTAGTACTACTATGTTAGATGGGGTGACAAGCTCTTGGTTATGCTTAATTCTTTTTACTAGCTTTTTAAAAAACTCTTGAGCCGTGCCTATTGGCTTTTTGGTTATGGGGTCATATCTCCACTCAATATCCCAACCTATTAATTTAAATCCATTATTAGTCAATAAGTTTACAGTATCTTTGGTTTTGGAGATATTTTGAGTTCTATTATCAAATGCCCATATATTTCTACCAGGGAGTCTTATTATTTTATTATCAAGTCCTAATAGGTTCATACTTTTATTAAAATCTTCTAATACACCTTTGGGATTACTATAAAATTTACTATATTGGTTATTTGCATGAGAGTAGCTATGGTTACTCACTTCTATAAAGGGATTTTGGATATAATTATTAAGATAGCGTTTATAGTTATTACTTATCAAAAGATGCTCTCCTACGATAAATACACTCATATAAGCTTTATACTTTAATGATAAGCTATTTACATTTTGGCTTCCATTAAGTGGTCCATCATCAAATGATAGATATATAAATTTTCTATTAGCAGATGGTTGATATAGAGGCTTGTGTGGTCTATTTTTGATAAATTCTCTCTGTATATATACATCATCATCTATATCACAGATATTATTACCATCTTTAAAAAGATTAATCATAACAATAGACAAAAAAACGATAATAGCAATCAAAAATTTCAGCATAAACAAACCTATAAATAAAAATATTGAAACTATATCTAAAATTTATTAAATCTTACAAACCTTTTATCTTATTTATTGTATTATTCTACATTATGAACATAAGGAATTTTTAGATGTTTGGTCTGTTTGATATATTTAGTAGTAATAAAGATGGTTACAATAGTAATTTACCACAAGAACTTGAAAAAGAGTATGCTCTTTTGATAGATAGATTAGAGAGTTTATTAGATATGTTAGATATTATCAATGACTATATGATTAAAGAGCATTTTAGCGACTTTAAAGTAGAGTTTTTGGCATATTTAATGAGAATAGATTTTGAATTTTTTAAATATATTTTTAAATATTATGAGAATAATAAAAATATTCTTACAACACTTAAAAATAATCAATCTCAAATGAAAGATATGCAACAAGATATACTCAAAATTATATCTAAAAGTCTATCCCAAGATTTAGATAATAGAGATAAGATAGCTACAAATATTAATAGTATAATTTTTATACTAAAGCATAAAATGGAATTTAAAGATGAAAAACTTTTTTCTTTTTATAAAAAGTAGGGTTTAAATCATACTCTTATAAAAATAATAGTAATATATCCTCAAATTATAATATATAGAACAAAAGGTTTTTAATGAGTGATTATATGATTTTTTCTGGTACTTCTAACGAAAAATTAGCTCAAGATATAGCTACATATCTTGAACTTCCTGTTGCACAAGCTAGTATAAAAAGATTTTCTGATGGTGAGATAAGTGTACAAATTACACAGAGTGTAAGAGGTAAAGATATATTTATTATACAGCCCACTTCAGCCCCTGCAAATGCTAATTTAATGGAACTTCTTATTATGACAGATGCTCTTAAACGCTCATCTGCCAAATCAATTACAGCAGTAGTGCCATACTATGGATATGCTAGACAAGATAGAAAAGCAGCTCCTAGAGTGCCAATTACTGCTAAACTTGTGGCAAACTTGATGGAAACATCAGGGATTACAAGAATGGTAACAGTTGATTTACACGCTTCTCAAATTCAAGGGTTTTTTGATATTCCTGTTGATAATCTTTATGGGGCTATTATATTTATGGATTATATCAAATCAAAAAATCTTAAAAATCCAATGATTGCATCTCCTGATGTTGGTGGTGTGGCTCGTGCTAGATATTTTGCAGATAAACTTGGTCTTGAGATGGCTATAGTAGATAAAAGACGAGAAAAAGCTAATGAGTCTGAAGTGATGAATATTATTGGTAATGTAGAGGGTAAAGATATAATCCTTATTGATGATATGATTGATACAGCAGGGACTATGGTAAAAGCAGCTACGGCTCTTAAAAACTTAGGGGCTACTTCTGTAATGGCATGTTGTACTCACCCTGTGCTATCAGGTCCTGCTTATGGTAGAATTGAAAAGGGTGATTTAGATGAACTTGTAGTATCTGATACAATTGCCCTACCAAAAAGCTCTCCCAAAATCAAAGTATTATCAACTGCTCCAATGTTAGGTGAAGTGATTAGAAGAGTACATAATAATGAGAGTGTAAACTCACTATTTGAGAACAGTTAATGCAAAAAAATATTCGTAACTTTTCAATAATTGCTCATATTGACCATGGAAAAAGCACATTAGCAGACCGTATTATCCAAGAGTGTGGAGCAGTATCAGATAGAGAGATGTCTTCTCAAGTAATGGATACTATGGATATAGAACAAGAGAGAGGTATCACAATCAAAGCCCAAAGCGTAAGGCTTGATTATATCAAAGATGGTGAGCATTATATACTAAATCTTATTGACACCCCTGGGCATGTGGATTTCTCTTATGAGGTTAGTCGTTCATTGGCTTCTAGTGATGGTGCATTACTTATAGTTGATGCTGCACAAGGAGTGGAGGCTCAAACAATAGCTAATGTATATATTGCTATTGAGAATGATTTGGAGCTTTTGCCTGTTGTAAATAAGATTGATTTACCATCTGCCGAACCTGATAGAGTTTTGATGGAAGTTGAAAATGCTATTGGGCTTGATTGTACAGAACATAATCTAGTTTCAGCTAAAACTGGGCTTGGTGTAAAAGAGCTTATTGATACTATTGTAGATAAAATTCCTGCACCAGATGGAGATGCAAATAAACCTACAAAAGCTCTTATTTATGATAGTTGGTTTGACCAATATCTAGGTGCTTTGGCACTTGTAAGAGTATTTGATGGAAGTATCAAAAAAGGTGAAATGGCTCATGTTAAAGGTACAAAAGATGACCATCAAGTATTAGATTTGATGTATCCAAACCCAATCGCTCCAATCAAAACAGATGAGATTAAAACAGGTGAAATTGGTATAGTTGTAATGGGGCTTAAGACAGTTGATGGTATTCAAGTAGGTGATACACTTACAATGACTAAAAATCCAACAGAAGAGGTAATAGATGGATTTGAACCTGCTAAGTCTTTTGTATTTGCAGGATTATATCCAATTGAAACAGATAAATTTGAAGAGCTTAGAGATGCTCTAAATAAGCTAAAACTAAATGATAGTTCTATTAGCTTTGAACCTGAAAGCTCTTTGGCATTAGGTAGTGGATTTAGAACAGGATTTTTGGGAATGCTTCATATGGAGGTTATCAAAGAGAGATTAGAGAGAGAGTTTAATCTTGATTTAATAGCTACTGCCCCAACTGTTGTATATAGAGTTATCAAAACAAATGGCGAAGAGATTGTAATCCAAAACCCAAGTGATTTACCTGAACCTCAAAATATTGATAAAATTTTAGAACCCTATGTAAAAGCTACAATTCTAACTCCACAAGAGTTTGTTGGAAATATTATCAAACTTCTAAATAACCGTCGTGGTATTCAGATAAAAATGGATTATCTAAATGAGACAAGAGTGTTATTAGAGTATGATATTCCAATGAATGAGATTGTTATGGATTTTTATGATAAACTCAAAAGCACAACAAAAGGTTATGCAAGTTTTGATTATGAAACTGTCGGATTTAGAGAGGGGGATTTAGTCAAACTTGATATTAAAGTAGCAGGAGAAGTAGTAGATGCCTTATCAATCATCGTACCAAATAGCAAAGCAAGAACAAGAGGATTAGCATTTGTAAAATCTCTAAAAGAGTTAATCCCTAGACAACTATTTGAAGTAGCAATTCAAGCAAGTATTGGAAATAATATCATAGCAAGAAGTAATGTGAAATCAATGGGTAAAAATGTAACTGCTAAATGTTATGGTGGAGATATTACACGAAAAAGAAAACTACTAGAGAAACAAAAAGCTGGTAAAAAAAGAATGAAATCAATCGGTAGCGTCCAAGTCCCACAAGAGGCATTTATGGCTGTGCTTAATATAGAGAGTTAAGATGGGTTGGACTTTTCATATACACCTAATCGCGGCTATTTCGTGGATAGGTGGTAGTGTATTTATGTTTATTTTGGGAGTTTCACTTAGGGATAAAGATGACCAAAAAGCAGTATATCCACGAGTAGGGCCAATATTTGGATATTTTGAGATAGTATCTCTTCTTATTTTAGTATCTACTGGAATATTTATGATAGTAGAGAATGGACTAATTAGTATTCTATTTGATAACTCCATGGATAGCCATGTAATAGAGTCTCTTCGTAAAAAGCTTATACTTGTATCTATAATTATATTGGTTACAATAACCCATACATATATAGCATTTAAAACAAATAACAGAGAGAGAACACATCTTGAACACCTAATTTCAAGAGCCTCTTCAATGGCTATATTTATAATAAATCTTTTTGTAATGCACTATGCGATTGTGATTAGAAGTATCTTATAATATCAATTCATAATTAAAATTTTTTAATTATGAATTATTTTTATTTTTCATATACTCTAATAATTCCTCTTTTTTAATATTAAGTTCTTTTATAATAGCATTATTATATCCAATCTCATAACTAGGTAAATCTTCATATTTTATATCTCTTAACATCTCTTCTGCCTCCTTTATCTTCTCTTTTAAATCTCTGTTTGTTGATAGTGTCTCTAATATTAACATCAGTTTAATATATACTTTGATATACCTTGGGCTATTGTTTTTATTGTTTCTTTTTTTTCAATACAATAACTACCAAGAGCCACCTCCTCCTCCAGAGAAGCCACCACCACCTGATGAGCCACCTTCGTTAGATGGGGGTTGTGATGATGCTTTGTCTATGGCACTAGATAGATATGTGATATTATGTAATGAACCATGATACCAAGTTGGGTGAGGTACATTTAGTTTATCAAATAGTTCAATCCAATGTTTATTTAATCCAAATAATAGAGCGTAAGGGAGGGTTTTTTCTAAATATAGGGGGTCTTCTTCTAATCTTCTTTTTATCTCATCGCTTTTTACTCTACTCATAAACTTTTTAAATCCTAATAGATATTTATATAGATATGCACCTTTTTGGGTATAAGCCCCAAGGTTTAAATTGGGCAAATAGTAAAGAGGTAAATAAGATAAGTATGAGAAATAGATTTCTCATAGATTTATTTTTGGCATCTGTTTTACTGCTGTAGCCTCACTCTCATCTAATTCAAAATATTCTCTTTTTTGGAAATCAAATTTTTGTGCAATAATCAAATCAGGGAAAGAATCAACTTTTGCATTATTATCACGAACTATTGCATTATAATATCGTCTTGCATTTTGAATAGTCTCTTCAATATTTGAGAGTTCATTTTGGAGTTTCATAAATGACCTATCAGCTTTAAGCTCAGGATATGCCTCTGCTAGTGCAAAGAAACCACCTAATGCAGATGAGAGCATTGTCGTAGCCTCTCGTTTCTCTGTCATATTTTTGGCACTCATACCTTGTTGTCTAGCTTGTATCACTTTTTCTAGTGTATCTGATTCATATTTGGTATAACCTTTTACAGTATCTACCAAAGCAGGAATAAGATTATATCGCCTTTTTAATTGAATATCAATATCAGACCAAGAGGCATCAATACCTGCACTAAGAGATACAAATTTATTGTAAATCATAATAAAATAGATAGCACCAAAAACCAACACTAAGAAAAGAACATTTATCAAACTCATAATTTTATCCTTTATATTATACAAAGGTGGGTGAAATCCCACCCTTTAAATAACCCTTATCTAACCATCGCTTCTAATTCATCTTTAGAAACTTTATTAAAGTTAAGATATTTATATACATCATCACTCATCTCTGGAGTAATTTTGTTTGCAACAATTTCAAGATACTCATCAGCAGTTGGTAATGCCCCTTTTAAAGCAACAACAGCAGCAAGTTCAGCACTTCCTAGATATACTTGGCTTCCTTTACCTAGTCTATTATCAAAGTTTCTTGTTGATGTACTAAATACAAAAGCATTTTGAGCAACACTAGCTTGATTACCCATACATAAACTACATCCTGGAATTTCAGTTCTTGCCCCTGCCATACCAAATACAGAGTAGTATCCCTCCTCTTGAAGAGTCTTCTCATCCATTTTTGTTGGAGGACAAATCCACAATTTATTAGCTACTGCACCCTCACCTCTTAAAATCTCACCCGCAGCACGGAAAAGACCAATATTTGTCATACAACTTCCTACAAATACCTCATCAATCTCTGTTCTAAGTCCTGCTTCTCTAATTTCAGTAAGAGTTTTTACATCATCTGGGTCATTTGGACAAGCTAAGATTGGTTCTTTAATCTCATCAAGATTTATATTAATAGTAGCGATATATTTAGCATCACTATCAGCTTCCATTAATTCACCATTTTCAATCCAATCTCTCATCTTATCTGCTCTTCTTTGAAGTGTAGTTGCATCACTATAACCTTGTGCTATCAACTCTTCAATCAATACAATATTTGATTCAAGATACTCAACTACTGGTTCACGATTAAGCTTGACTGTACATGCAGCAGCACTTCTCTCTGCTGAAGCATCACTTAGTTCAAATGCTTGTTCACACTTAAGGTCTTCAAGTCCCTCTATCTCTACAACTGTACCTGCAAAAATATTCTTTTTACCTTTTTTATCAACTGTAAGTAAACCATCTTTTATAGCTTGATGAGGAATGGCATTTACCAAGTCTCTCAAAGTAATTCCTGGTTGCATAGTCCCACTAAATTTAACTTTTACAGATTCAGGCATTGTTAAAGGCATCATACCTGTAACTCCTGCAAATGCTACAAGACCACTACCTGCAGGAAAAGATATACCTATTGGGAATCTTGTATGACTATCACCACCAGTACCTACTGTATCAGGAAGACACAATCTATTTAACCAACTATGAATTACACCATCACCTGGTCTAAGGATAAATCCTTTTCTACTTGTCCAAAACTCTGGAAGAGTATGTTGAAGTTCAATATCAGCTGGTTTTGGATAAGCAGCAGTATGACAAAATGATTGCATAGTCATATCAGCACCAAAACTAAGTGCTGCTAACTCTTTAATCTCATCTCTTGTCATTGGTCCTGTTGTATCTTGAGAACCAACAGTTGTAGCGATTGGTTCACAATACATACCTGGCTTTACACCCTCCATACCACAAGCTTTACCCACCATCTTTTGAGCAAGTGTAAATCCTGTACCATCATCAGCTGGTTGTTCTGGAGTTAAGAATATATCTCCACTATCCATACCTAATGCTTCTCTAGCTTTGGCAGTCAAACCTTTACCAATAATTAGTGGTATTCTACCACCTGCTCTCATCTCATCAGGAAGAGTATTTGGAGCAATTTTAAACTCACTTACAACCTCACCATCTCTCTCAATTACACCATCAAAAGGTTTAACTGTAATTACATCACCAGTTTCAAGTTTACCCACAGGTGCTTGAATTGGAATACAACCACTATCTTCTGCTGTATTAAAAAAAATCGGAGCAATAATATCACCAATTACAATACCACCTGTTCTTTTATTTGGAATACCATCAATATCTACACCCATATGCCATTGAACTGAATTAATCCCTGATTTTCTACTACTACCAGTACCTACAACATCACCAACATAAGCTAATGGATAACCATTTTCCTTAAGTTTAGCCATAGTCTCAAGTGGTTTTTCCATTCTACTAACTAAAAATGAGTTTGCATGAAGTGGAATATCTGCTCTTGTAAATGCTTCAGAAGCAGGAGATAAATCGTCTGTATTAGTCTCACCTGGTACTTTATATACAGTTAGAGTAATCTCTTTTGCCATCTCTGGCTTGTTTGTAAACCATTCAGCATTTGCCCAAGACTCTATTACCTGTTTAGCAAAAGGGTTACCATGTTCCATCAACTCTTTTACAACTTCAAAATCACCATATACTAAAATTGTATTTTTTAATTGGTCTGCTGCTTCTTGAGCTATTGCAACATTATGATTTCTCAGTCCATCGATAAGTGGTCCAACATTAAATCCACCTAACATCTTACCAAGTATCTTTACTGCTTCTACTCTATCTACTGCGTGAGAGTGTGCATCTTCATGAACAATAGCATTTAAAAATGCCGCTTTTACATAAGCTGCATCATCAACACCAGCTGGAATACGATTTTTCAACAAATCCAATAGATACTCTTCTTCCTCTATTTTATCTGCTTTTAATAACTCAACTAATTGTGTTACCTGCTCTGCTGTTAAAGCTAACGGTGGGACACCTAACTCTGCTCTCTCTTGTGTATGTGCTTTATAATCTGCAACTAAACTCATAAAGTCTCCTATTCTATTTTTAATGTAATTATACTTAATTTTATCGTAAGAGAGTTATTGAATTACTTAAAGCTATAGTTTGATTTATATCTTAAGTTTAATGTAACTAAAAGTTACAGACTATATCCGTTGTAACTTTTTGAGTCCATCTTTGATAAGTGATTGTGTATCTCCACTTAATCCTTGAAGTGCTTTTATTATATGCTCTTTTTTAAATCCTAAGCTCTCTAGTGCCATTACAGCCTCTACCATTGATTTATTACTTATTGTATCATCATTTGATACTATAAAATCAGCCAGTTCTACCAATATTCTACTAGCACTTTTGGGCCCAATACCAGGGACTTTTTTGAGCATTGTTACATCTTTGTCTGATATTATCCTAGAGAATATATCAGGAGAGAATGTAGAACATATTGCCAAAGCAACTTTAGCCCCTACTCCATTGATTTTGATAAGTGTATCAAACATTCTTTTCTCATCATTAGATACAAATCCAAATAAATTTGATGAATCCTCTCTAATAATTTGAGTTGTAAAGAGTTTAATGCTCTCACTATCTATAAGATTAGAACTATTAATTGATACAAAAACTTCATATATTAATCCATTTACATTAATATGTAATAGTGTTGGCTCTTTTTTTTCTATTTTACCCTCTATTCCTACAATCATAACTACTCCTAAAAAATATTTTAAATTGTAACTAAAATATAATAAAAGTAACGATTTGAAACACTATCAAAATAAGAATATACTCTTATTAAATTATCATATACCATTTTCTCAATTTCATTGTATAATTTTCTTAACTTTGATAAAGGAGAACATAATGAAAAAAGCTATCGTATTAATCGCACTTTTTGTTGCAACATTTGCATTTGCATCAGAAACACCTGCTGAAACTAATACAACTACTGAAGCACCTGCTAAGTAAGTTGATTATATAGAGTTTTTTAAACTCTATATACTTTTCTATTATTTATCTGTTATCTTTTTTATGTTATATTATCTTTTATTACAATAAAAGGTTTATTTATGAGAATTAATGCAGTAAAAATGAGAAAAATTTGTCGTCCATTTAGAATAGTCTTAGGACTTGGTTTAATAGGTGTGGGTATAATGACGGGTATTATTTGGTTTTATTTAGGAGTAATACCTCTTGTAGCAGGTGTAGCAAACTTTTGTCCATTATGTAAAATTACAGGACAATGTAACATATTTGGTAAAGATATCCAAGATATAAATGCTTAAGAAACCAAAGTTTATTAAGCCTTTATCAGCTTATCATCCATCTTTTCTATCAATTGCTATCAAAATCAAGCAATTTGATAGAAAGATGGATATGCTATTTTCAAAAGAGAAATATAGCAACTTCAAAAATCAAACTCCTCTTAAATATAGAATTAAAAAACATAAAAGCAAACTAATTAGAAAATTAGATGATGACCAGATGTATATGCAATATAACAAGATTAAAAATCTTCAAATTGTAGTAGAAGAGTTAAATGGTACTATCATCAAACCAAATGAGATATTTTCATATTTCAATTTATTAGGTAAGCCAACCCCAAAAAGAGGTTTCAAAGAGGGAATGGAGCTTCGCCATGGAGTACCAAGAGGTGCTATTGGTGGTGGAATTTGTCAATCATCAAACCTTATATACTGGATGGCATTACATACTCCATTAGAGATAATAGAGCGACACCATCACAGCTTTGACCCATTTTCTGATGATAAAAGAGTCCTACCTTTTGCAAGTGGTGCAACTGTAATGTATAACTATATAGATTTACAATTTAAAAACCCAACCCCTTATGATATTCAACTACTATTATCTATTGATGATGAGTTTTTATATGGAGAGATTAGAGTAGATACAGAACTAAAACACTCATATAAAGTCTATGAGAAAAATCACTACTTTGAAAAAATAGATAATGATTACTTTAGAAGTAACGAACTCCATAGAAAAGTGATAGATAAAAAAAGTGGTAATACTATTACAAATGAATTTATCGTTAGAAATTATAGTGGAGTCAAATATATTCCAACTAAAGATAAATTTAATGCTAAGTTTAGTTGCGATTTAGATTAGATTTAAAATTGTGTGATATAATCGCAAAATGAAAAATATAAAAATATCAAAAATAGCAAATTTACCTACAAAATATGGTAATTTTAAAATACAATCATTTCAAGAGATACTAGAAGATGATATAAAAGAACATTTAGTAATCTTTACAGAAAATCTCTCTGATACTCCAGTTGTTAGAATACACTCAGAGTGTCTTACTGGTGATGCTTTGGGTTCTTTGAAATGTGATTGTGGAGAGCAGTTGGATTATGCTTTGGGGCATATAGCTAAACATAATGGAATGGTAATTTATCATAGACAAGAGGGTAGAAATATAGGACTACTCAATAAAGTAAATGCTTATGCACTACAAGATAAAGGGCTAAATACAATTGAAGCTAATCATCAATTAGGATTTAAAGCCGATGAGCGAAACTATAAAATAATAGAGTTTATTCTAAAAGAGTTTAAAATAGATAAAATTAGACTTCTTACAAATAATCCAAGTAAAATAAATGCACTCACATCAATAGAAATAATGGAGAGAGTAGAGATTAAAATAAAAGAGAATGATTTTAATAAAGATTATCTAGCAGTCAAAAAAAGTGGTATGGGACATCTGCTATAAGTTTAATCTTATTATTATTTTATAAAGAGAGTTTATCCTCTCTTCATTTAGTTTAAACTTCTACCAAAAACTCATTCAAAGATATAATTTGTTGCTCTTTATTATCTAAATTTTTAACCCAAATTTTATTATCTTTTAGTTCATCTTCTCCCACTACAATACAATATTTAGCATTTATCTTATCACTATTTTTAAGATGTGCTTTGAGTGATTTTTTATCATACTCTATTTTGGCTTTGGTAGTTTTTCTAATAGAAGAGGCTATCTCAAATAGTCTATCTGTAATACCATCAACCATAGCACCAATATATACTCCATCTCTACTATCTATTGGCATCTCCACAAGTTCTAATATTCTCTCTATCCCCAAAGCAAATCCCACAGCAGGAGTAGGTTTGCCATCAAGATACTCTACTAATTTATCATATCTTCCTCCACCTGCTATTGCTGATTGAGAACCTATATTATCACTTACAAACTCAAAAGCACTCTTATTATAATAATCCAATCCTCGCACTAAATTGGTATCTACCTCATACTCTAATTTCGCACTATCAAGTAGAGATTTAAGGGTATCAAAATCACTACTACACTCATCACATAGATTATTGATAAGTTTAGGAGATTTCTCTAACATAGATTGACACTTCTCATTTTTACAATCAAGTACTCGTATTGGATTAGTCTCTACTCTACGATTACAATCACTACACAACTCATCTTTAATATTATCCAAAAATGATACTAAATTATCTCTATAAGTTGGCATACAACTACTACACCCAAGAGAGTTTATCTGAAGTTTATACCCAATTCCAAGTCTATCAAAAATATCTCTTATCATCAATATAATCTCAAAATCCTCATATACACTACTCTCTCCAAAACTCTCACAACCAAACTGATGAAACTCTCTTAAACGACCCTTTTGAGGTTTTTCATATCTAAACATAGCCCCATAATAGTAAAATCTATCTTTTCGTGGTCGTCTATCAAGTTTGGTCTGAACATAAGCCCTTACTACTCCTGCCGTTCCCTCAGGACGCAAACAAACATCATTATTCCCCTTATCAATAAATTGATACATCTCTTTGCCCACAATATCACTACTCTCTCCAACACTTCGTTTAAATAGTTTAGTCTCTTCAAGAAGTGGAGTCTCTATATAGCTATATCCATATCTTTTAGATACCTCTATGGCAGTTTTGATAATATATGTAAATCTTTGACTCTCTTCAAATGTAATATCTTTCATACCTCTTAGTGCATTTATCATAGTTTTCCTCTATATATAATTATTGTGAGTATTATACTCTATATTTCTTTTAGATATTATTTTGTGGAGGTTTATCAATATAGAATAAGAGTATTTGTAAATTATAATTTACATATAAAGGTTTAATTATGAATTTACAACTAATTTTTGAAGAACAAAATAGATTGCTAAAAAAAATCTCTTTAGATAAAAAAAGATATTTATATAATAACTTAACTTTCGCACCTAAACCCAAGCATTTTCTGCGTAACATCCTGCAACACAGCGATGATATTCACTAAATCCTCATTCCTCTTTACAATATCTTCTATTTTGGTTATTTCACATCGTTGAGCGTTAAATCTGTAGAGACTATAGGGATGAGTTTTTCTTTGGTTTTAATAAACACAATTTTTAGTTTACTTGCATTTTTATGTTCTACTATCACAGAGAAATATCTAAACTTAATTTTCTTCCCATAATGTCCTAACTTTTCAGTTTTGACTGCCTTGAATTTGTTATAAATAGCTAGCTTCAAGATGAGCCAAAGCTCACCTTGAATTAACTTTTAGAATAAGTTAGCATTCTCTTCTACCCATTTAAAGTATTCGATAATGTCTTTTGTCTCTTCTTTGTTCATGTGTTGATTTGGCATTTTAAGATTAAAGTAGTTAATCATACCTTTTACATAAGCATCTTCATACATTTTTTCTGGATTCATAATAAAGTCTGAAACCCATTTTTCACCATTTTCATGTCTTTGAAGAACACCAGTTAAATCTGGTCCTGAACTTACTTTACCAATAACATGACAACCACTACAACCACCCTCACCAAATGCTCTCTCACCTCTTTGAACAGCAGGAGATTGTTTAGTTGCGATAAGTCTTACAAGTGCGTCTTTGGCTCTAATTCCAACATCAGCAGTTTTTACCATTAGTTGCCAAATCATATTTTCAAATAGAATTGCTTTCTCTAAATCACCAGCTTCTACTGCTTTATTAGCCAACTCTTTTTGAGCTTTGATTTGTCCATATTGGTCAAACGCATCAGTTACAAGGTCTGCAACTACTTTGTGTTCTTGGAATTTATTATCTTTTAAGAATTTAACAACTGATTGAATAACAGCATCAGTTGCAGTGTTTACAGCTACTGTTTTGTCATATTCAGCTTTAAGCTCCTCTTTTGACATAGTTTTCATTTTTAATTTTTGAGCAGATGTATATTTCTTATTTGGATCTTTAACCATCAAATAACCCATCATCTCTAAGTGAAGTGCTGAACAAAACTCTGTACAGTAGTAAGGGAATACACCCTCAA
>JAMOOX010000009.1 GCA_027065045.1 Campylobacteraceae bacterium
TAAAACATTTTTAATTTTATCAGTCATCTCTTTAATTCTTTTAGCAGGAGATGGCCAAATCGTAATTGGTCTAAATAGTCCAGCTTTAATTCCATCAGCTCTTAGATGTCTAATTGCCTCTTTTGCAGCAAGTGAAACAGAACCATAAGCGATAATTAATACTTCATCATCTTCACCAGTTAAATCATCACACATAAACTCTTCATTTGATTCAATCTCATCTTGATGAGCCATAACTTTATCTTCAAGTCTTTGAATAAGTTTTCTACAAGTCTCAATCTCTTCTGTTGGGAAACCATTTTTATCATGGTGAAGACCTGTATAGTGGTATCTATAACCCTCAAACATAGGATTAAGAGTAGCTGGTTCTGTTGGACCACACTCATAAGGGAAATACTCTTCAGCAGGTCCATCAAATGTTTTTCTAGGAACTATTCCTTCTTCAACCTCTTCTAGTGTTGGAAGGTCAGCTTTACCATGCATATGACCAATTGTCTCATCAAGTAAAACAATTACAGGTTGCATAAATCTATCAGCTAGATTAAATGCTCTAACTGTCTCTGTATAACACTCTGCTAGGTTACCAGCACATAGTGTAATTGAACGATAATCACCATGAGATGGGTTTGAAGCTTGTTTAATATCACCTTGTGATACTCTTGTTGGAAGACCAGTTGATGGACCACCTCTCATAACATTTACACAAACTAAAGGTACTTCTGCCATTTGAGCGAGACCTAAGTTCTCTGCTTTTAGACTCATACCAGGACCAGATGTCGCAGTTAAAGCTCTTTTACCACTCATAGCAGCTCCAATTACACAACAAATACCTGCAATCTCATCTTCCATTTGGATAGACACACCACCCTTTTTTGGTAATAAGTCAGAGATAACATGCATAACTTCACTTGATGGTGTTAGTGGGTATCCTCCAAAAAACATACATCCAGCATCAACAGCTGCGATAGCTGATAGTTCATTACCAGTTGAAATTACTTCTCTAGTTGCCATTAATTACTCCCTTTATAATCTTCAGGTAATCTATATTTATTATTTACAATCGCCTCTTGTCTTGCTTTTGAATTATCGCTTAATTTAGCAAATTTGTACTCTTTTTTATCTGATACAAATATAGCAAAATCTGGACAAGATAGTTCACACTCATTACATCCTATACAATCATTTGGAGCAATAACTGCTATCATTGCACCCAAAGTAGAAGTTGGTTCTTGTTGCATAGAAAGTACACCAGCAGGACATGCATCTACACAAATATCACATGCCTTACATCTTTGAGTATCCACCCATACAGGTGTATTTTCAGGCGCTACCATTTTTGACATCTTTTCCCCTTTTAATAGTTTAAATTTCTTTTAAAGAGTATCTCTCTTAACTCTTTAATAAAGTGACTATAATTTACTATTCACTAAAAATAGAATATCCTACTTTGTTTTATGAAGTTGTGAATAAGTTGTAATTAATTTAAGTATAATAAAAAATGTTACAATATGAAGCATTATAAATCTATATTGAGTTATAATATAGGATAAAAATGCTCCTATTTAGGAATAAAGTAAAGTACTGTTTCAAAAATGCCCTCCATATAGTGACGAAGATATATTTTATAGCCACTATCTATTGATAATACTTTTTGGGGGACTCTATACCAATCTTCTGCTTTATGGTATATACATATTGCTAATATTGGCTTATACTTTAATATAGTCTCTTTTGCACCCTCAATAGCATCCTCTTCTGCACCCTCAATATCAAGTTTAATAAAATCAATTTTGGAATTTATAATATTATCAATTGTATTAAATGAAGTTGCCTCAAAATTATGATTACAGTTTGACGAGGCTAAAGCCATCGTATCCGATGAGTTTACCACTCTATTTGATAATCCACACTCAATAAATTCAATATTATCAATATCTCCAAAATCTCTTTTTGCTATTTTTATATGTAAGTGATTTGGCTCTACAAGATATATTTTTTGAAAATTTGGATAGTTTTTTATAATATTTGGTAAAGTATCACCTACATATCCACCCCCATCTAAAAATTTAATATTATCAATATCTGGCACAATATCTTTATCAAAATACTGCCCCTCAAAATCATTTATAAATCCCTCCATAAAACCATAATCATAGCTAATCTTAAAATTTATTATTTTTATAAATATCTCTTTTGATTTTTCATCTTCTAATAGATTAAAAGTCTCTCTATAATACTCTTGATTATTACAAAAATCCTCTCTAAAATCCTCTATAAATGGGTGTGCCACTAAATTTAAAGAGCTATATTTAGATAATGCTAAATAACTAAAATTATCTAATCCCATCTTATCAAGTCTATTTTTAACACTTAATGGGCTTCCTGTTGATGTCCATAAAATCAGAGCATCTTTTGGCACATCTTCAATATCTAAAACATCCTTTTTACGAGATTTTTGAACCCTTGTAAAGTCATCAATAATCCCATCTACTTTTATATACTTTAATACCGATTTAGTGAGTTTATTTATACCTAAAATATATTTTTTTCTAGTTGTTGATGATATAAAAATCTCTACTAAATCTTTATCTTTTTGATTTATATAATTAATATCTATTAAATTATTCAAAAATAGCCTTTTTATTTATTATATTAAATTTTCCTTAAATTAAGCATAGTTTAAAGTTTAATAGCTATAATTCGCGTTATTAATTAAAATAGAAGAAAAAGAAGGAACATTTATGAAATTGACAAGTGTGCTTAAACCCAGTGAGGTTCAAAGAGATTGGATATTAATTGATGCAAAAGGTCAAACTTTTGGTCGTATTCTTACTCAAGCAGCAACATATTTAAGAGGAAAACATAAACCATCATTTACTCCAAATGTAGATTGTGGAGATTATGTAGTAATTATTAATGCTAAAGATGCTAAATTCTCTGGTACTAAATTAGATGACAAAGAGTATTTTACTCATAGTGGTTACTTTGGTAGTACAAAAAGTAAAAAACTTGGTGATATGTTAGAAAATCATACAGAAAAATTATATAGACTAGCAGTTAGAGGTATGCTTCCTAAAACAACTCTTGCAAAATCTATGCTTAAAAAACTAAAAATTTATGCTGGTAGTGAACACCCTCATACAGCACAATTAAAAGAAGGAAATTAGAATATGGCTACATTATATGCAACTGGTAAAAGAAAAAGTGCAATTGCTAAAGTTTGGATAACTCCAGGTAATGGTGAAATGCTTATCAATGGTAAGACTCTTGATGAGTGGTTAGGTGGACACGAAACACTTAAAATGAAAGTAAGACTTCCATTAGAAGCTACAAAACAGTTAGATTCTATGAATATCAAAGCAACTACATTAGGTGGTGGTTATTCAGCACAAGCAGATGCCCTAAAGCATGGTATCACAAAAGCATTAGTTCAATATGAAGAGTCATTTAGAACAATTCTTAAACCAATGGGACTACTTACAAGAGATTCAAGAGTAGTTGAGAGAAAGAAACCAGGAAAGAAAAAAGCGAGAAGAAGCCCACAATTCTCAAAAAGATAGTCTTTATTATCTTTTACTACAAAAGCCAAATGGCTTTTGTATTATCTTCAAAAACTACTTATTAAAATAGATATAACTTTTTACAACTCTTATTACATCACTTTCAAAATTTAAAATATATAGTATAATGCTATAATATATAATCAGGAGATTGAAATTAATGAATATTTTTGAAAAAGGTGATTATCAAATAATACCAAATTCATTTAAGATGAAAGGTATTATTGCATTAGAAGAATTAACAAAGTTCCAGCAAGAGTTTAAAAGTTATGATACAGATACAACTATTAATGAGATTAGAGACTCTATTGTAGCAAACTATTTAGATTATGATTTATTAAATAGAAACAAGCATGGTTTTGATGCAAAAAATAGTAATAATGGTAACTTTTTAGAGGTTAAGCAGTGTTCTATTTTTTCTAATAGATTAGGTGGTACTTGGAATGATACTAATGAAGAGAAAGCAAAAGCATTTAGTGATGATAGACTTTTTACTGCTATTGGAGTTTGGAGAGGTGCATCTGATTTAGAATTTATGGTATATGGACAACATAAAGCTTTGGGAGAATATCTACTACAAAGAGTACAAGCAGTAGCCAATACAAGCACTCGTTCAACACAGAATATTACTATAGAGAAGATGATAAAAGAGTATAATTTTAAAGTTATTGCTTCACCTGATAAGAGTAAAGAGGAAATTTATAAACTTCTAGTAAATTATAAAAAAAGTATATCTAAATATCTAAAATTAGAAGATATATTTTTAGTTAGTGATATTTAATGCAACTTTATAATAAAAACTCATATCCACTTAAAGAGATAGAGGATAATTCAATAGATGCACTAATAACAGATCCACCTTATGGAATCTCTTATCAAAATAACTATTGGGATAAAGATTTACCAT
>JAMOOX010000010.1 GCA_027065045.1 Campylobacteraceae bacterium
AACTTCTGAACCATATTTTGATTATGCTAAATGGTCATTGAACTCGTATGTTGATGTTTATAACCAAGATGATGAAGATGCAAAAAACTATAATGATTCATATAAAGATGTAAAGAAAGATGAAATTAAAACATTTAGTCATTTTCTTGATAAAAAAATAAATGGTAAATTGAAAACCACAAGCTCTGGACTTATGGCACTAAAAGCAGATATAGATAAATTAGGCGATACCTTTAGAGCATTTTACAAAGAGGATTTTAGAAAGTTTAATAGACTCTCTCGTGAAATTGAGTTTTTCTTTTCTGATTATATTACATCTTTGGTAAAAAACAGAAAAAATGTCTATACAGTTTTTGCAGGTGGAGATGACCTCTTTTTGATAGGAGAGTATAGAGAGATAGTTGCCATAGCTAAAGAGATACAAGAAGAGTTTTATAGATTTTCACTAGAGAAGACTACTATCTCTATGGGGCTTGTGATGTTTAAACCCTCTATGCCCATAACTTTTATCTCAAAGATGGCAGACAAAGCAGAAAAGAGAGCCAAAATAGAGCGAGATAGCATTGATATTTTTGGTGTGGCTATGAAGTTTGAGGAGTTTATAGCAATAGAGAGAGATTTTGATGAGGTTGTTAAATACCTCAAATATAATAGTGTTGAGACAACTACATTTTATTATAGACTTATTGAACTTTGTGATATGCGTACCAATATTCATAGAGATATGCGTAATGCTATGTGGAAATCAAAGCTCAACTATATAATTAGACGAAATATCAAGCGAATCAATAACGATAGTGAGATATTTACCAAGATAAGCAATTTAATTGAAGAAGGTGAGAAGTTTAAACCCTCTATCTTTTTAAAAATTTATAATAATCGAGATGAAAAAAAGGAGAAATAGATGAGAAATTTTAACCCAGATTTTAAAGATACCAAAAAGCTAGTAATACTCTTTGGAGATGAGGCAAAGCGAGTTGCTAATTTGCTTAATGATGGTAGATATTCAGCTGATATAAGTACCACACAGTTTAGACAATTTTATGAGAAGATTTTAGAACTAAATGACAAAGCCCAAGGAAATGAAAATTTCGATATAACGGTTTTACCTTTTGTCAAGCTTCTTAACTCAAAAGTTCAATACTCAAAATCACGCCGTAACTGTGGTGAGCGATTTGAAGAGATGATGGATAAGTCAATTAAAGTGGTTAATTCAGAGATAGAACTTAGAAATTTTAAATATTTTCTTGAAGCAGTAATCGGCTATATGCCAAAAAAATAGGAGGAGAAGAGATGATAACAATAGATAGTAAATTAACATTAGTAACAGGGCTACATATTGGTGGTGCTGATGATGGTATGAAGATTGGTGGGGTTGATTCTCCTGTTATGAGACGAGATGTTTTTTGTAGTGAAGATGGGATAGTTGGATTTGGTAACAAAAAGAAAATCTCTGAACCATATATAGCAGGTAGCTCTTTGAAAGGGAAGATTAGAACACTATTAGAGCATTATTTTAGATTGGTTAACCCTATAGGAGATGGAAAACCTGTAGGAAGCAACTCAAAACATGGAGATGCTAAATATAGAGATTTGATTGTTGCTCTATTTGGAGATAGTTCTGATGGTAGAAACTCTAAAAAAAATGATAAAGTAGAAAAGATAGAGATTACAAGAGCTATTTTTAGAGACTGTTTTATCACCCAAGCTGTACGAAAAGCCTCACTAGAAAATAAAATAGAGCTGTTTGAAGCCAAATACGAAAATGTTATAGATAGAAAAACAGGTACTACCATTGGTGGAGGGCTTAGACAGATAGAGAGAGTTCGTTCAGCTGTTGAGTTTGATTTTAATATGAGCATTAGAGTATTTGAAGGAGATAGTGAAGCATTATTAAAAGATACCATTATTTTAGGTCTAAAACTTCTTGAACTAGATGCTTTGGGTGGAAGTGGAAGCCGTGGTTATGGTCGAGTTCGGTTTGATGATATATTAGGTGATATAAAAGAGCTAAGAGCGAGAATAGATAATGAACTTAATAAAAGTTAAAATAACTCCTCACTCATCATTTGTAACCTTTCCAAAGGGTGATACTATTTTTGGTCATTTTGCCTATCACTCTTTTTTAAAGGGTGAAAAGATATTTGAAAAATATACAGAAGAAAAGCCTGAAATTATCTTTAGTGATATTTTACCTGATGGGTATCTATATAAGCCTACTCTATCACTTAGTGCTTTTGGGGTAGATGAGAGTGAGAAAAAAGAGTTTAGAAAAAAGACTTGGATAGATATTGCCTCTTTGCAAAAAGGTGAGCTACTTAATGCTAAAGAGTTAAGCTTCTACAAAACAGAGGTTAAGGTGAGAAACTCACTAAATAGAGTCTCTTTTAGCACCGATAATAGTGGTGAATTTGCCCCTTTTAGTTTAGAGGAGATTACTTTTACCTATCAGCCTGTTATCTATGTGATGTATGATGAAGAGTTTTTTAGTGAAGAAGAGATAGAAAATAGATTAAATCATATAGGTAAAAATGGATTTGGCAAAAAAGGAAGCATTGGAAAAGGGCATTTTAGAGCAGAGATTGATAGTGAGTTTAAAGGATTTAATAAGGTTGATACTAAATATTACTTAACACTATCTCCCACTATCTTAAACAAGCAACCTCATATTCAAAAGGCTTATTATAATACCTTTAACCGCTTTGGTAAGTCTCATAGTAGTGCAACCCCCTTTAAAAAACCTCTACTTATGGCTGATAGTGGAGCAGTGGTCAAAATGGAAGAGAAGAGAAGCTATATAGGAAGAGGGATTGAGAACGGTATAAGTAGCCAATCATTGGTTCAAGGATACTCTATTTTAGTGCCTTTTAAAGGAGATTTTGATGGGTAATATTAGATTAAAACTAACAGCAATTAGCCCTATTCATATTGGTAGTGGAGAGATTTATGAACCTACCAATTTTGTTATAGATGAGGGAGTTTTATATCACTTTAGAGATGAAGATTTCTATATGGCTCTGCCTGATATTAGACAAAAAGCGTTTATGCGAATCATCAATGAGAACAGAGATGATAGTTTTATTCAGGTACATAAATTTGTCAAAGAGAATAAAAATATAGTCAAAGATATAGCCATAGGAATAGTAGCTGTTACAGATGGTTTGCAAAAAGATTATGATAGATTATTGGGCAAAGTTCGACAACTTGAAGGAAGAAAACAATCAACTGACCGTGTTTTTAATAAGTTTGAGATTCAAAGAGTTCAAAGAAAACAGGTTAAAACCAGTACAAATATCTTTGCTCATACAGGCTATATCGTTGGAAGTGCATTAAAAGGCTCTATCTCAACAGCCTATCAAGAGTTAATGTTCAAAAAAAATGGTAAAAATTTTCTAAAAGAGAAGTTTCAAGCCAAAGGACGAGATATTTCCAATAATCTTTTTAGAGAGTTCAAAGTAAGTGATAGCATAGTTAAAAAGGTCAATACCAAGATAGGATTTGCTCTAAATAAAGAGAGATTTGATTATGATTTCAGTAACCCAAATGCCAATATTAAACTCTCTACCTTTATAGAGGTTATCGAAGCCCAAAGCGAGTTTATAGTAGATATAAATTATGGTTCTCTAAAAATAGAGGAGATTTTAAAGAGTTGCACAAGCCACTATATGCCTATTTTCCGTTCTATTTTTTTAGGTCAAGTTGATGGTAAAAAAGAGTATATCTATAAGTATTTAGCTAGTAACTTTTATGATAAATATAGACACTTTGAGCTAAAACCAAATCAGTATCTATTAAGAGTGGGCAAACATAGTGGTGCAAGAGCCGTTACTATTGATGGAATCAGAGATATTAAATCAAAACTAAGTGGTGGTGGAAAGCATAGAAAACCAAATAAATTTGAATATAGAGAAGATGAAACTACCACATGGCTCTTTGGGGATAAATCAAATAGTAATTATGAGCTTTTGCCTTTTGGTTGGGTTGTAGCAGAGATTATAGATGAAGAACCACCAAAATATGAGGCTATAGATGGATTGTATGCCTTGCAAGTTAAAAAAGCCAAAGAGAGAGAAGAGAATAGAGTAGCTGTAGAAGAGAGAGAACGAAAAGCTAGGGAGGAGAGAATAAAAAGAGAAGCAGAAGAAAAAGCCAAACTAGCCTCAATGACTCCTCTTCAACGACTAATTAATAATTATAGTGATGTAGCTCTATTAATCAATGATATGAAAAGTGGTAAGATAGAGGATTTTGAATCTATCAAAAAAGAGTTAGCCCAAGAGGTCAAAAAGATACTACAACAAAATCCTAAAACTTGGGATAGAGCCAAAAAGAAAGCTTTGGATAGAAAAGTTTATATTGAGGGGTTGTTAAAATTTAAATAAAGGAAGAAAATGAGTAGATATTTATATGGAGCAAGTATTCAAGGGATACAAGGATTTATCTTTGCTACAAATAAGCTTCAGGAGATTGTGGGGGCTAGTGAGATAGTCAAGAGTGTAGCAGATAAGTTTGAAGAAATTTCAGGCTACAAAGAGGGTGATGAGCATATCCTTATCAATACAGCAGGAAATATAAAAGCCATATTTGATAGTTATGATGAGTGTCAAAAGGTGGTTTTAGAGTTTTCTAAAATTATCTCTCAAATGGCTTATGGGATTACAATTTCTCAAGCAGTAGTAGAGTTTGATGGAGAGTCCAAAGATTATATTGATGAGTTGGAGAAGAGATTAAAAGTTCAAAGAAACAAGCCTAGTATCCCACTTGATAGCAGTATTAATATTATGAAGCTAAATCCTAAGACGGCAAGACCAGCTATAAATAAAGATATGGATATAGCTACCAAACAGAAACTAGAAGCAAATATAAAATTCTATAAAGCCAATCCTAGCGTAACAGAGTTTAAAGATTTCTCTTATATGAAAAATACCAAAGGTAAGATAGCAGTTATCCATATAGATGGCAATGGATTAGGTAAAATTGTTAAAGAGTTAGGAGAAAAACTTAGTGCTTTTTCCATCGCCTTAGACAAAGCTACCAAAGATGCTGTAAGAGATGCCAAAGATGACTCAATGCACATAAGAGAAGTTATTGTAGGTGGTGATGATGTAACAGTTATCTGTAATGCCAATGATGCCTTAACCTTTACTCAAAACTTTTTACAAAATTTTGAAGATAATACTACCAAAATAAAAGAGCTAAATGGAATAATTGATGGACTAACAGCCTGTGCAGGGATAGCCTATTGTAATGAAAAATATCCATTTCATTATGCCGTAGATTTAGCAGAAGCTCTTTGTGGAGTGGCTAAAAATCACTCAAATAGAGAAGACTCATCTCTTATGTTTCATAATATTCAAAGTAGTAACTATCAAAATTGGGATAAATTTATAGCAGATGAACTTACTATTAAAAATGATACTCAAACTATACGATGTGATTTTGGGGCTTATTATCTAAATAAAGAAGATGAAGCTAATATAGAAGATTTGATGAATACAGTAGGTGCATATAGATGTGAGAATAGTCCCATTAGTAGATTGAGAGATTGGCTTAGTGAGCTATATAAAAGTGATAAAAATGCTCAAAATCTACTTAATAGAATTAATACCATTACCAAACAAAATAATAATTGGAACTGTGAGATAATGGATAAAAATTTAAAATTCTTTGACAAAAACTTATCTAATGATACACTTATCATAGATAAAGATGGTCATATAAAAACCCCAATCTATGACATACTTCAAATTCTCTCAACAACGGAGGCAAAATAATGGATTTACAATATAAGATAATATTTTTAGACTATTGGCATACAAGCAGTGGGCTAAGTGCTGGGGCAAAACTTGATAGTAGTGTGGTAAAAGATAGTGATAATCTCCCCTATCTTTCAGGTAAAACTATCAAGGGATTAGTACGAGAGATGGCAGAACTTTTAGGTAGTAATGATTTTGTAGATAGCTGTTTTGGTAGAGAAGGGATAGATATGGGAGAGTGCTATTTCTCCAATGCCTCTTTGGATAATACTACAAAAGATGAGATAGTATCAAATAATCTACAAGATAATCTATATGATACTGTAGCCTCTACCAAAATAGGAGATAATGGGGTAGCCGTAGATGATAGCCTACGAGAGATAGAGGTGGTTATTCCTATCACTTTAGAGGGGTATATTGATGATGTATCAGATGAGTACCAAGAGGATTTAATCAAAGCTCTAAAGATGATAAAAAGAGTAGGATTAAATAGAAATCGTGGCTTAGGTAGATGTGAGTTTAAGGATATAAAATGCAAGAATTAATTTATCAAGTAGAGTTTTTAAGTGATATTGTTTTACCTGCTACTTCAAATACAGAGGGAAATATACAACAGCTAGATTTTATAGCAGGGTCTAACTTTTTGGGAATGGTGGCTAAAGAGTACAGTAAATTTAAAGATAGCTTTGATATTTTTCATAGTGGCAAAGTGAAATTTGGAGATGCTACACTTTTATATAATGACAAACAAACTTATAAAATGCCACTAAGTTATTTTTTTGATAAAGGCAAAGAAGATACTCTATATAATCATCATCTTATAACAGATTTTAAAATATTTACTCAACTCAAACAAAAAAGGAACGGCTATATTACCCAAGATTTAGATGAGGTATATATAGAGTATAACTACTCTCAAAAATCAGCTTATGACAAGAAAAAAAGAAAAAGCTTAGAGGGTTCTATGTTTGGTTATTTTGCTATGAAAAAGGGTCTAAATTGGCGATTTGTAGTAAAAGTTGATGATAGTATCTCTACTGATGATTTAGAGCTACTCAAAAAAACAATATTAAATTCCAAAAGATTAGGCAAATCAAAATCTGCACAATATGGACGGATTAAAATCACTGAAACTATCGGGAATATGGCTTTAGCCTCATCAATAGGTGGAGCTAAAGCACCACTTCCAAATACAACACTCTTATACTTAAACTCAAGAGTAGCCCTAGTAGATGAAAATGGAAACCCAACTTATGATTTAAAATATATTTGTAAAGGAGCAGATATAGATTATCCAAAATGTCAAATCAAAACCTCAACATTTACCCCCTTCAACGGAGCAATGCAAACTAAGACTTATGAGAGAATATGTATTGATAAAGGTTCGGTGATTGTACTTAATGAGCTTTCAGTAGAGCAATTAAATGAGATTAAAAATGGAGTTGGAGTATATCTTAGCGAGGGATTTGGAGATGTTTTGATTAATCCTACTTTTTTATTAAATAAAGATGGTTTTTCTATGGGAAGTGAGGCTTCAGCCTCACCAAAAGATGGAGCTAAAGTGGAAACTGATTTAGCTAAGTATCTAAAACAAAGAGAAGATAATAAGCAAAATAAATTAGATATTTTAAATAAAGTAGATAAATTTATAAAAGATAATAAATCTCTATATCAAAATATAAAACCCTCTCAATGGGGAAAGATTAGAAGTATCTGTACAAGTGGAGATGATAAATTTAGAGAAGAGATAGAAGAGTATATTTCAAATGGTACAAAAAAATGGGAACAAAATCAGATAGATACTCTTTTAGATGAGAAATATAGTTTAGAGCATATTAAACTTATCTCAATTCAAATGCCAAAACAAGGAGCTAAAGATGAAAACTAGAGATATAGCCCACATCACCATAGAAGCAGATACTCCACTCAAAGTTGGTTCAAACGCTAGTGATTTTTTACAAGATAGCCCTATTCAAAAAGATTGGAATGGATTGCCTATGATTTTGGGTACTTCTATTGCAGGAGTGCTTAGAAAAGATTTTCAAGGTGATGTCAAAGATATTTTTGGTGAAGAGTGTGGGTCTAAAGTAATATTTTCAAATGCTCTACTTTTAAATGAAAAAGGTGAAGTGTATGAAGAGTTACTTTTAGAAAAAACACCATTTTTAAAACTATTTGACAATCTACTAATAAGAGAACATACTGCCATTACAGATAAAGGAGTAGCTTTAGAACATAGCAAGTTTGACGAAGAGATACTCTATAAAGGTACAAGATTTAAATTTAGTATAGAGATGATAGAAGATGACAAAGAGAGTTTTGATGAAGTTTTAAATCTACTACAAAGTTCATCTTTTAGATTAGGTGGAGGTAGTACCAAGGGGTTTGGTAAGTTTAAAGTAATTAAGATAAAAACACAAAGCTATACCATAGATACTTATGAAAACTATTCTAGTAGTTTAAATCACCATCTCTCAACAGTGCATAAAATAGAGGAAATAGATGATAAAAACTATACAAAATATACTCTAAAGATAAAACCTGATGACTTCTTTATGTTTGGTAGTGGATTTGGAGATAGTGATGCAGATAATACACCTATATATGAACAAGTCATAGATTATGATAATGTCAAATTAACCAATAAACAAATCTTAATCCCTGCTAGTTCTATAAAAGGAGCATTATCCCATAGAACAACCTATCACTATAATCTACAAAATAGACTTTATATAGGAGATGAAAATGCAAAGAGTACGATTAAAGAGCTATTTGGAGAAGCTAAAAACTCTAAAAAAGATATAGATGGAAGCAAAGGCAAAATCCTAATATCCGACTATTTCAAGCCAGATAAAAAAGAAGTAAAAACTTTTGACCATGTAGCCATAGATAGATTTACAGGTGGAGCGATAGATGGGGCATTATTTCAAGAGAAGACCATAGCTCAAAAAGATGAGTGGGAGATAGAGATATTACTTGAAAATAAAGGTGTAGAAGATGAGTATATCAAAGCTTTTGAAAGTAGTTTAAAGGATATTTGTAATGGAATGTTGCCGTTGGGTGGTATGACTACTAAGGGGCATGGGGTGTTTGTTGGAGATTTATTTATAGATGGAGTAAAGTATGAAAAAAGATAAAACAGAGATAGAAAAATATATTAATAATTTAGTAGACTACAAGGGATATATACAGTATTCAAATAGACCAATAAACAAAGATAGAGATATTTTTATAAACAAAGACCCAAAAGTAGAGTATAAAGATGGCTTTATCTATGAAGCTCATTTCTATAATGGCAAAGATACAATCACTATAAAGCAGATAAATGAGTATTGGTTAGTTGATGAGACAAAAGATACCCCTCTAAGTGATATACAAAGCTATTATACAAAGTTTTCATCGGCTTCAGCCTCACAAAAAGGTGGAGCTAAAGCACCAATTCCAAAGACTTTAAGAGTAAAAATGGCTCAAATTTGGGAAGAGGAAGAAGATGAGCTATGTGAGGGAATGAAAGTAAAGAGGCTTAAAAAAGTAATTTTTGCAGGATTTGAAAATGGATAAAATAGATAAATTAAACCCTTATGAAAAAGAGGAGCTATTCAAAGAACTTAAAATAGGTTGGACATACAACTCAAATGCAATAGAGGGTAATACCCTAAAGTTGGATGATACTGCTTTAGTCATAGAATATGGCTTAACTGTTAAAGGAAAACCACTCAAAGAGCATAATGAAGTGATAGGACATGCAAGAGCAGTTGATTTGATATATGAGTATATAGAAGCAGATAATTTTACTCCAGATATGCTATTTGTACTTCACAAAGCCATTATGATAGAGATTATTATAGATACTGAAGCACCTATGGGTGCATATAAGGTAGTAGAGAATGGTAGATATGTGAGGATAGATGGTAGAGCTACATATATACCCTATCCTCACCCAAACTACATAAAACACCTTATGGATTTATGGTTTGAAGAGTTTGGAGATATATCTACACCATTAAAAAGTTTTAATGAGTGTGTAGAACAATATACTAAAATACACCTATCTTTTGCCTCCATACACCCATTCTTTGATGGTAATGGACGATTGGCACGGCTGGCAGCTAATATACCCCTACTCAAAAATGGCTACCTACCACTCATAATAAGCAACGAAGATAGACAAGAGTACATAGAGCTACTTTCAGAGTACAACCTCAAATCAAAGCAATTAGATGAAACTACAACTAAGCTAGTAGAAGAGAGTAAAGAGTACAAAAAACTCTACCAATTTTTCTATAGCCAATACAAAAACTCACAAGAGTTACTAGATGAGATAATAAGGAGCAAGAGATGATAACAGCACCATTTAACTTTGTACCACTAAATGAAAAAGTATTTTTCCCTAGTTGGAGCGAACAAGTAAGCCACGATATACCATTTGAAGATGGGGAGAGTGGAGAAATAGATATTATCATTACGGCTAAGAGTCCTATTTTTATAAGAGACCATCAAGACCCTGAAAAGTTTTGTCATTATAAAGGAACTCCTTATATCCCTGCTACTTCTGTTAAAGGAATGGCTAGGAGTGTTTTGGAAATTATGAGTTTTTCTAAGATGAGTCAATTTGATGATGATACTTATGCAGTAAGAGACCTACGAAATCGTGAGCTTTATATGTCTAAGATGACTCCTGAAAATACCTTTTGTGGTTGGCTTAAAAAAGATGGAGATGGTTATATTATAGAAGATTGTGGAAAGGCAGGGAGAATAAAACACGAAGAGATAGATAAAATTTATCATATGAATTTTGCTTCTAAGTTTAAACATGGAACATTTGGAAACAAAGCCAAAGATAAAACAGCTAAATACAAGTACGAACTTATCAAAGATGATAATTTTACTCATAATTTTTCATATTTAAAAAAAGATGTGAATAGAGAAATATATACTTATCACGAACATGGTAAAAGTAGAGGTACTTTAGTCTTGACAGGGCAACCAAGTGCAAGAAATGAACCACAAGGACGAAAGCCAAGTGGAAAAATTTATGAGTTTATATTTTTTGAACCAAAAGATGAATTAAAAGTCTCAAAAATAGCAATGGATAATTTTTTGTTTGCCTATTTTGATAAACGAAATACTGAACCAAAAGAGTCTCCTGATTGGACATTTTGGAAAGAAAAACTTGAAAAAGGTGGGAAAGTACCTATATTTTTTCAAAAAAATAGAAAAGAGGTGCTTCATTTTGGATTATCATATCTCTATAAACTCCCTTATGCCAACTCTGTAAGTGGAGGTATCTCTGCTATTCATAATGATAATAGAAGAGATTTAGCTCAAACAATATTTGGTTATATTGAAGATAATGAAGCCCTAAAGGGTCGTGTACAATTTAGTCATTTTAAAGCAATCTCAAATATTAGAGAACTTAATCAAAGAACAGAAATTTTAGGGACACCAAGAGCATCGTATTACCCAATATATGTAAAACAACAAGATGAAAAGCTTTTTACCACATTTATGGATAATGGTTTCTCTATCTCTGGAAGAAAACGATACCCTATTCATAAAAATGGAGTCAAAAAAACTCAAGATACAGGCAATGAAAATGTAGGAACAACTTTTGCACCATTAGATAAAGGAGTAATATTCAAAGGTAAAGTTCGTTATCACAACCTTAAAAAAGCAGAGATAGGAGCATTATTATCAGCTCTTACTTTTCATAAGACCAAAGAGTGTTATCATAATATTGGTATGGCAAAATCATTGGGATATGGTAAGATAGATTTAAAAATAGATGGTATAGAGATAGGAGAGTATCTAAAGGCATTTGAGAGTGAGATAACAATCACTATTCCAAATTGGTCTAATAGTGAGCAATTAATAGAGCTTCTATCTATGGCAACAGAGCAAAATAATAGTGCTAATTCAATATTAGAGTATATGTCATTAGAGAACTTTGCCAAAAATAAGACTGGTGATAAGGATTATTTACGAAATTATACAAGGTTAAATAATATTCAAACTATATCGCCTAAAAGTTTAATTTCAGAGGAGGATTTAGAAAAATTAAAAGAGCTTCAAGTTCAAAAAAAGCAAGAAGAGAAGCAAAGAGCAGAGCTTAAAGCATTAAAAGAAAAAGAGATACAAGAGTGGAATATTATTCAAGAATCTAAAAATATTACAACGGTTCAAGCTTTTATCAAAAATTATCCTAATTCAGAATTTAAATCAAAAGCCCAAGAGAAAATAGAGCTAATAGAACAAGAATTACAAAGAGAAAAAGAGCAAGATGAACAAAGAGAAGCTATAGAAAAATGGGACTCAGTTCTAAGAGTAGATAAAAAGTATCAGAAAAAAGCTCTTGAAGATTATATATCTAACTATCCAAATTCTTCAAAGATAGAAGAAGCAAAAAAAGAGTTAGAGAAATTAACAACTTCAAAAACAACTAATCAAACTTTAGATTTTAGCCAAGCAGATGATATTAAGAGTTTAGAGAGGGCTATGAAGCCTATTTTAAATCCTAATGATGAAGATAAGAAAAAGCTTGAAGAGGCGATTGTACAAATTTATCCTAAACTAAATGCTAAGAAGAAAAAGCAGTTTACTAAGAGTAAGTTAATAGTGAAGTGGTTAGGGAAAGATAAATTTGATGAGCTTACCAAATGAAATACATAAACCATATAAAAAATACAGCTTTAAAAGATATATATGAAGAGGGATTTGATAAGATTGTATGGGTTTAACTAAAACATACCTCATTCGGTATAATTTTGACGAGCTTATTTTATATACTTCTCTTATCAAAACTTATAAAGGAGATGAAATGATACCTATTCCACTTTGTGTTCAGGTTATCGCTATCGTTGCTGCGGCAATTACAGCGAAAGAAGTCTTATCGGAAGATAAGTAGGCTTTGCCACTTCTTCAACCCTCTGTGCCTCTTGTAGGCTTATATTTTAATCAAAAAGGAAAAATATGAAAATAGCTACACATAATAAGATATTTCATACTGATGAGGTTACAGCTATAGCTTTACTTAAAGTATTTTTAGATGATGAGATAGAGGTTGAGAGGTTAGAACATAATAGTAAAGATTTTAATAATTTTGATATGGTAATAGATATTGGTAAAAAGTTTGATGGGATTAAGCTATTTGACCATCATCAATATAAGGGGGGCAAGAGTAGTGCTGGGCTTATTTGGGATTATATTGGGAAGCAAGATAAGTATCCAAAGTTATCTAAACTTATTAAAATAGTAGATGATAATGATACAGGAGTAGCAAAAGCTAAAGAGTTTGAATATTCATCACTTATTAAGTGCTATAATAGTCATGATATTTATGATATTGAACTACAAGACAAAGCATTTAATAGAGCCGTAGAGTTTGCTATGACTATTATTTCATCTTATAAAAATGCTCAAGAGGAGCTTGAAGAGGCAAAAGATATTGTAGTTAATTCATATATATTTGATAATAATTCTTCTATATTAGAGCTTGAGAGATTTACCCAACATTGGACAACATATATCAATGGAGAACTTACACCTCAAATCAAAGCCGTAGTTTGGAAAGATGAGAATGATAATAAATACAAAGTGAAAATAGTACCAAAAAAATTAGGTTCATTTGAACTAAATGCTAAACCACTTAAGCAAGATAATATGATGGAGTTTGTCCATAGTAGTGGCTTTTTTGGAGTGGCAAAAGATGAGGATATTATGAAAGAGTATCTTAGAGATAATATTAAGTAGGTAGTTTTAGTTTAGTTTTAGTATAATGTTTAAAAATTTAAAGGGATAATGATATGGGGAATAATAAAGCAGTGATTACGATTTTGGGGACAATAGGTGGCAATAGTAAAACTTGTGAATATAATCCAAATTGGAATAAAGCAAAATATAATAGTGAGATTACTGAAATTGAACAAACAGAAGATATTAATAGTTTACCAATTCTAATAGACTCATTTCAACCAAAAGGATATGAAATAGTATCACTTTATACACAATGTGCCAAAAAAATTCAAGAACAAGTTGTTATAAATCATAATAAAAAAATAGTTCAAGAATATAAGTTTAATGATGATTGGTGTATTAAAGATGACAAAGATTATGATAATATTTTTAGTCAAATAGATAAACTAATAAATAAATATGATAATGTTATTATTGATGTTAGTCATGGTTATAGGCATTTACCTATTTTAATGATTGTTAATACAATTATGCACAATATTGATAGTATTGAAAAGATAGAAAAAATCATTTTTGCAAAAGAGGATAAATTTGGTGAAGAATACACTTTTATAGATTTAAAAAGATATTTGGATTTAGCTAATATTTCTTATGCTTTAACTACTTTTGATAGAAATTATACAGTAGCAAATAATATAAAAATATCATCAGATAATAACTTTAGTCAATTATTAGATGATTTATCATCTTTTTCTGAACATATTTTAGCTAATTCTATTGATGAGCTTTTAAAAGATACAAATAAGCAAAAATCAATTACAACAAAGCTTATAAATAAGATAGATGATATTTTAAATAGTGAAGATGAGATATTTAACAACTTATCACGGCTTTTAAATAAAATATTAAAGCATATCAAAGAAATAGATAATTTAAAAAATATAAATGGTTATGAGAAATTGTATAAATTATCTGATAATATGTATCAAAAAGGTTATTTACTAAATTCTATTACACTACTTAGTGAAGCAATTGGAGTTTATTGTAGAGTAGAAATTTCTAAATTAAATAGTGAATTATCAAAAAAATTAGACGAATTTGAGCAAAAAGCAATATCTGAAAAAAATAATGAGAGAGTATATTTTAAACTGTATGAACTCTATAATCAATCAAAGGCAATTTATAGTACTTCTAATTATAAAGGTATATTTTTAGAAATATATGAAAAACAAAGATTTAATAATTATAAAACAAAAGAAAAAATACAAGAATGGAATAGAGAAATATATAATTTTACAAATTTGATTAAAAGTGATTTAGAAAAAGATGAAAATATTATTACTCTTATCAGAAGTATTGATAATATTAGAAATAATTTAGCTCATGCAAATAGTTCTAAACGATTGACAGATGTAAAAGAAGATATAAAAGATGTTTTAGTTAATTTTAAAAGTTTTTGTATAAATAACAATATTTTAAATTCAAATAAATAAGGAATCCCCCTTGACCAATAAAAGACTACAAAGCTATTTTAATGAAGCAAATAGACATATTGGATTTGATTAAAGACTCTTTAGAGGAGCTTACTACTCCGATAGAGAGTTATGAAGAGTTAGCAAAATTACAGAAATTTGCTTTAAATGCTTTGATTTTTAGATTTTCTAAACTTCAAAATTTAATTGGAGCATATATTTAATGAGATTATATATTCTATCTTCAAAGATGCCAAAATATATCTTTTTGGTAGTAGATTAGATAATAATAAAAAGGGTGAGGATATAGACCTCTTTATAATATCAAAAGATAATACTCTTCAAAATGGATTAAAAGCCCAAGCAAAACTAAAACGAGTTTTATATAAACCTGTTGATATAGTTTTGCATAGAGATTTTAATAGAGATATAGAAAAAGAGGCGATAAGAGGTATTCTTTTGTAATAAAACTAGATAAAGGTAATGATATGAAAAAAAAAGAGGCTAAGAAACCAAGAACAAAATTAAAATCTATATCAATAGAAGATAGAGAGACTATTATAGAATATTTAAAAACTTATGGGGCAACCAAAAGTAATACTCCAGAGTTAAAAGAGCTTATTAATAAAAAGAGTTATAGAGCTTTAGAAGATAGATTTATATATCTTAAAGAGGTTGAGGGGATTTTAATTAAAGGAAAAGATGGTAGAGCTAATACTTGGAGATTAAACGATAAAGACTCTATTAGAGAGATATTATCTCAAAAAGATTACGAGACTTTAAATTATGTTATAGAAACGGAAAAAGAAAATTTTGATGAATCTACAATCAAAGATATAGAAAAAATTTTTAAAACAAATCAAAACTATATGAAAGGGCATCTTAATTTCTATGAAGAGTTTAAAGATAGCGAGACAATTAGGCTTTATGACCAATTTATATATGCTATAAAAAATCATAAATATTTAAAATTAGAATTTTCTTATGATAAGATAGAAGTTTATAATAATGTCAAACCGATTAAGATAATATTTATTGATAATAATTGGTATATTGCTTTTGAATATACCAATAAAAATAGAGATGATTTTATATTGAGAAGATTAACATTTATCAAAAAGCTTATATTTTTAAAAAATTATATTTACTCTGACAAAAATGGATTTCAAAAAAAAGATTTAAATAAATATGCAGATTTTATTGATAATATTCAAAATGCAATGACCCTATTTAATGTGGGCAGAAAAATAGCTACCATCAAAGCTACTCCATTTATAGCTAAATATTTTCAAAAAAATATGAAAAAGTTTTTGTCATCTCAAAAGTTTAAAGAAGAGTTAGAAGATGGTTCTATCATATTTACTATTGAATATACACAAGATTTAGAGATATTACCATTTATCCAAAAATGGCTACCTGATTTAATTATTTTAGAACCCAAAGAGCTAAGAGATGCTTATATCTCCAAATTAAAAGGTGCTATTGATAATAATAGTCTCTAAATATCAACCTTCAAGACGATATTTGACTACTTAATACTCTATTATTACACTATCAAAACAAGGAGATAGTGTATGAAATATGATAATTTAGTTTTTTGTGGTCGTCTTGAGAGTGATACTATATCATCTATAGTAGAGAAGTCTTATATTGTAGAAGATGTCTATTCTCTACTACTTCAATCATACTCTAATGTCAAAGGTGGATTACACTTTGCCAATCCTATTGAACTTATATCTAAAACATCTCAATGGAGAGTTATCTATTTAGATAATACTATTGTAGGAGTGATTATTTACAAAGCCAAAAAAGGGTTAAAAATGGTGGCTATGGGTATTTCTAACTCATTAGAGTATAATCTTCGCAAACATATCAAAAGTATGCTCTCTTCTATATTTAGATTGACTTTTAGAAATAGTTGGATGGAGGTTAGCGAGGGGGCAGAGAGATTTATCTTGGGAATTGGTGGAGATAGATTTATTATGCCAAATAGTTATGCTTCTTCATTAACAGGTAAAGATATATTAAAATTAGATGATGATGGATTACACTATTATAGAGAGATAAATGGAGTAATTAAACGAAAATTAATTATAGGTACTTTTAAAAAGCAGTTTTAAAGTCCTTTTTTTGACGAGTTTATATTATATTATGCTAAAATGGATAATTGATTAGGTTAATAGTTCAGTTTTAATAAATATTTAAATTTATAAAAGGATTTTTTATGAGAAATTTATCAACACAACTTACAAGCACACTACCAGCACTAAAAACAACTTCAGTTTTAGATATAGCTACTAATCCCTTAGGAAGTTTTTTGGATTATAAAAAAGATATGGCTAAGATAAATTATGAGATAGAAAAATTAGAGTATCAAACTCAAATTATTATCAAAAATATAGATGCCCAACTTACCAAAGCACTTGATGAAAATCAAAAAAACTATAAAAAAGAGATGAAAAGATTAGGTGGTATTAGTAAAACTCTTAAAAATAATAATAGAAGTCAAGATAGATTTATAGAAGAGATTAGTAAGCTTTCAAGAGAATTGGTTAATCCAAACCTATCATTAGATGAGAAAATATTAATTTCAAATACTATAACCACATTTCACCAAAGTTTAAATAGTTTAGGTATGCAAAATATTCAATATATTGATGCTATGAGTAATTTTAACCCAAATCAAAAAGCAATTAAAGGATAAGATATGGAATTAAGTTTTAAAGATAAAAAGAGTCAAAAATTATTTGAAAATACAATAGTTGATAATAGTGAAGAGGATAAATTATTCTTAGAAGAGATGGCAAATGATAATGAGGTTGAGGTATCTTCAAGTTTATCATTAGATTCTTTAGAAAAGATTGCCAAAAAAGAGACTATTGTTAAATCTAAACCATTAGAAATTATGGAAGTAGATGATGTACTTAATAGTGATATAAAAATTCAAATATCACAACTTAATAGAATAGAATCAAAGCAAAATGCTATTCTTGAAGCATTAGAAGAGATGTCAAAGCCAACAATCCAAAAAAACATAGAAAATACTACTACTATCAATAGAGATGATGAAGATATACTTAAATTAAATCTTGAACTTTTTTATACTAAATTAATTATTATATCTACCAATTCCAAAAATAGAGATATTCAAAATCTATTAATAACTCTTCAAGATATTTCTCAACATCTATTTTCTAATTCATTTTATATATTCTCTAAGGATAATTCTCCTATTAAAGAGGCTATTAATATGATTTCATTAATAGGTATGGGAGATTCTATTTTAAATAATCATATAGATAAAACAGAAAAACTTTTAAAAGAGATTGATAGTTTTGGAAAAGATAAGATATTTCAACAACACTATAATTTTGCTAATTTGCTTTTAGATAAAGGTTTATTATTAAATTCTATTACTCTTTTTAATGAACTAATAGGTGTTTATATTATTGAATCTATTAAAACATATTCCAAAAATATTGATAGATATATACAGATTGTAGGAGAAGAGGATAACTCTAAACTCTATTCACAAGCCAAAGAGTTTATAGATAATATTTTTGTAAAGAAAAATAAAATGATACCACTATTTCCCAAACATATCGCACCCAAAGATATAGATAAAGAGATTGCTAAAAAGCTTGAAAATATTAATAGAACTTGGTCAAATAGAGGGGATAAAGGAGTTTTTGAAAAGTATATATATATATCAAATAGAGTTAGATATATTAGAAATAGAGTAGCCCACGCTAATATGGATATTAGTTTCAAAGATATAAACAGTGAGTTAAAAAAACTTATTATTGATTTCAATTATTTAGCGATAGAGAAGAATATATTTAAAAAGTAGCTTTAAAGTTCCTTTTTTTGACGAGTTTATATTATATTATTACAACAATAAGAAATGGATAGATGGTTTATTTGGTTAATAGTTTAATTTAATATATAAAAAATTAGAAAAGGATAAAATATGTTACCATGGTTAATAGGAGGTGCAATAGTTGGTATAGGTGCGATGCTTTTAGATGATTCTCAAAGTAGTGGTAGAAAAAGAGCCAAAAAAAGATACAAAGAGACCAAAAGAGACTCTATTGCTCAAATAGATAATAGATATAAAAAGGCTCAAAGAAAAGATACTTTAGATAAGCTTTTTAAAGTCAAAAGAGCAAAAGTTAAAATAGCAGATGATATATATACTCAATTAAAGAGTAGTAGAGATAGATACCAATCTATTAATATGGAACTTGTAAATAGCAAAAAAGAGTTGGATAATCTATTTCTTAGCAAGAAATCTTTATCAACCAAAAGAGAAAAACAAGAAGTTCAAAATCAAATTAATATGATTATCCAAATGAGAAAAAATATATTCCAAACCAAAGATATTTTAAAATTCCAGATAAATGAGATAGATAAGAGATTAAAAGTAGCAAATAAAGATACAAAAGAGATTCAAAATAGTATAAATATAGTAGTAAAGGAGAGAGTATGAGAAAACAGATTAAAAGTAGAATAGTTTGGGGGTTTAATCCTGTAACAAGAGTTAAAAAAAGTAAGAGATTATACTCAAGAGGTATATCCAAGAAATATCTACAAGATAGTATCAAGGATATATAAATGAGACTCTCTAATTTTTTGATAATATATGATATATTTGATAGCAAAAGATTATATAGAGTACGCAAAAATATATTACCATATATATTAGGTGGGCAAAAATCAGCATTTGAAGCACCTTTAAATAGTAAATCAATCAAAGAAATATTCGTAAATATTGAACCAATAATAGAGTTAGAAGATAAGATAAATATTATCAAAGTGGTGGGAGAACCTATTTTATTAGGCAAAGCACAAAAACTTAAATTAACTGGAGTAATCAATGAAAATAGCAATAATTGAACAAAAAGATATAACTATCAAAATAGAAAACAACTCTATCAAACTTCCATCTCAAAACCTACCATTAGCACTAATGGATATATTAATTTTAAATCATCGCACTATTTTATCTACAAATGATATTCTCAAACTTACCAAAGCCAAAGTATCTATCTTGATAGTATCATACAATAATAGTAATCTCTCTATTATATCAAGTGCTAATACCAAAAATGCCCAAATTAAATTGGCTCAATATAATGCTATTGAATACAATCTTGAAATAGCCAAATATTTTATCAAAAGTAAAATAGAACATCACAATTATCAACTACAAATAAATGGTATTAGCAAAGATATAAAACCTATATTAAAAGAGATTGATAATGTAGATAGTATAGATAGTATATTAGGAATAGAGGGCAATTTCGCAAGATACTATTTCAAAGAGTATTTTGCACTTATTCCAAAAGAGTGGCACAAATCTAAACGGAGTAAAAACCCACCTCTTGACCCACTAAATGCTCTACTCTCATTTTGGTACTCATTGATATATAATATCATTACAATTAGATTAATTAGCTATGGATTTGAGCCATCTATTGGATATTTACACAAGCCTTTTAGAGGTCATAATGCCTTATCTTCTGATATATTAGAGATATTTCGTGCCTCTATTAATCATACTGTTATGTCTATATTTAAAAGTAATAAATTGGAGTTAGATGATTTTAGCCACAAAGGCAAGGGGGTATATCTCACATATAAAGGTAGGCAAAAAATTTGGAGTGAATTTATATCTTTTGTAGATATTATCAATCCTGAAATAGACAAAGAGATAGCTAAACTTAGAGGAGTGATAGATGAGAAAGTTTGATTTTGTAATATGTTATGATATATCTTGCCCCAAAAGATTGAGCTATATAGCCAAATATCTTGAATCAAATGGTATCAGAATACAAAAATCAATATTTTTATATTCTCAAATTAGCAAAGAGGTATTATCTCAAATAGTAGATAAAATTATATTAATTATAGATAATGATAGTGATGATGTAAGAGTATATCAAATAGATATAAGCCGTTCTATCTCTATAAATAGTGCTATAGATTTATCTAATCCCCTAATAGTAAAGTAAGGTACATAAAATGAAAAGTATATATAACCAAATAGATAATATATTTGATAATTCTCAAAATAGTGGAGATAAGATACTGTTAGATGATATATTAAACCAATTAAAAGAGATAAAAGAGCTACTCAAAACTAATAATAAACCTATCACACCAAAAGAGTCTATAAGTGAAGATTTTTATCAATTTATAAAAGATTTTAGAAAATCGCTTAAAGCAGATATAAATAAAGATATTTACCCTGAAGTAGAATACAAAGGTAGAAAATTTGGAGTAAATAATAGAGGATTATTATATGACAAAGATACAACAAGATTTATATCAAAGCAAGAAGCATTTAAAATATATCGTTATTTTTACAAAAATAGAGAGAAATAATTGATATTTGAGATAGCTTTTATTAAAGTTTAGTTTAAGAATAGAGATTTTTGATAATAAATATCAATAAGTCAAAATAATATAAATTTTGGTTAAATTTAAGCTATTTCAGTATATTTTAAGTTTTTTGTAGATATAATATCGTCATAAGTTATTTAACATTTAATTGTTTTTTATTAAAGTTTCGCTTAAGAATAGCAGAGTCCGTATTTACGGGTAGAATAGCTATTACAACATTGACCCGATTTGAGGGGATTGAAACAACACTGGTATTTCAAATCCCATACCGAACGGTATTATTACAACATTGACCCGATTTGAGGGGATTGAAACTATGTAAACTTCTAGCATTAAGGGTCATTACTAGGATTACAACATTGACCCGATTTGAGGGGATTGAAACAGAGGTGGCGTCCCACCCCATGGCCGTACCCTAATTACAACATTGACCCGATTTGAGGGGATTGAAACCATTTTCCCAAACATCTAAGCCCAAATGAGCTTCATTACAACATTGACCCGATTTGAGGGGATTGAAACATTAGCTTTAGGTGGGTAAACAGGACTAGATTTACATTACAACATTGACCCGATTTGAGGGGATTGAAAC
>JAMOOX010000011.1 GCA_027065045.1 Campylobacteraceae bacterium
TGGTACAGTTCCATTTCTTCGCCCTGATGGTAAGGCACAAGTTAGTGTAAAATATGTTGATGGTAAGCCAGTTTCAATTGATACTATAGTTGTATCGACTCAACACCATGATAATGTAACACTAGAAACAGTCCAAGAGGCAGTTTTAGAAGAGGTTATCAAAGCAGTTATTCCAGAGCATTTAATGAATGATGATATAACTTATCATATCAATCCAACAGGAAGATTTGTAATTGGTGGACCTCAAGGTGATGCAGGATTAACTGGTAGAAAGATTATAGTTGATACTTATGGTGGAAGTTGCCCTCATGGTGGTGGGGCATTTAGTGGTAAAGACCCAACCAAAGTTGATAGAAGTGCAGCCTATGCTACAAGACATATTGCTAAAAACCTTGTAGGTGCAGGAGTATGTGATAAGGCAACAGTTCAAATTGCTTATGCTATTGGTGTAGCTAAACCTGTATCAATTTTCGTAGATACTCATAATAGTGCTACTGTAGATGAAGAGAAAATATCTCAATGTATTAGTGAGCTTTTTGATTTGACACCAAAAGGGATTATAGAATCACTTGATTTATTGAGACCAATCTATAGAAAAACAGCATCTTATGGACACTTTGGACGAGAAGATGAAGATTTTAGTTGGGAAAAACTGGATAGAGTAGATGATATAAAGAGATATTTAGGGATAAATTAATAGTTTTTTTTAGATATAATATTAAAAAGGGTTTTAAATTTTTTTTTATGCTAATGAGCATGAGCCAAAGCATATTCATATTATGAATGGTGATGGCTTTGCTAAAGTTGAATTACAAAGTTTAAAAGTAGTCAAAAATTAGCCCTTGAAATTGTAAAAGAAAATAGAGATAAGTTTGAAAGGACTTGAGATGAATGGTTTAATTAAAGGTAAGGAAGTCCATTTTCATGAAGATTATCTTTATGTTAAGCTTGAAGATAATAGAATAATTTCAACACCTCTTGAATGGTATGAACCATTAAAACAAGCTACAATATCAGAGTTAAAGAGTTATAGGTTAATCTGTTTAAATAGTGGTATTGAATGGGAATTATTAGATTATCACCTAGATATAGAGAGTATGTTAGAGGTTTCACTCAAAGAAGTAGCCTAGAAATATTCTAAAATGGTGGGTTATCACCCACCCTACGGAACAATGAAATGAAAATAAAAAACTTATATATATCTTCTACTTCTAAACAAAATGGTACTTTAATTGTAGCTATGGGTATTATGGAGATATTTAAACTAAACTTAGAGAAAATAGCCTTTTTTCGTCCTATTATTAAAAATAAAGAGATTGTAGATAATAATATAAATTTTATAACTAAATATTTTAATTTGGATATTGAGTATAAAGATTCATTTGTATATAGTGTAGATGAGGTAGAAGAGCTTATATCAAATGATATGACTCATATTATTATAGAGAAGATTATAGATAGATATAATTATCTTGCAAATAGATATGATTTTATCTTGATAGAGGGGTTATCTAGTCCAAATTTCTCTCAATCACTAAACTTTCATATCAATTATCAAATAGCCAAAAATCTAAATAGTAGTTTTGTAAATGTTATTAATGTCAAAGACAAGGATATATCTACAATTAATAATATAATTAAATTAGAAAATAGCTCAATTAGAAGAAATAGATGTAATCACTTTGCTATATTTTTAAATAGGGTATCAAATGATTATATTGATATACTACAAAATAGCAAATCAACCCCAAAAGTTTTTGTATTACCTGAAAGTCTAGAACTAAATCTACCTAGTATGAGTGATATTGTAAGTATATTAGGTGCTAAACGAGTATTAGGGGCAACAAACCAATTAGATAGAGTAGTAAGAGATATAAAAATAGCATCAATGCAGACAGAACATATATTAAAATTTATCAAAGAGGGTGATTTATTTATATCAGCAGGTGATAGAACAGATGTAATATTAGCAATAGTAACTGCAAACTACTCTCGCGATTTCCCATCTGTTGCAGGTATAATTTTAACTGGTGGATTTGAGTTAGAGAGAGATTTTATTATTTTATTAGAGGGATTAAAAGAGTTTAAAATTCCAATATATAGTGTATCTATAAATACCTATGATACAGTTATGGCACTTCAAAATATACATCCTAAAATATCAATTCAAAATTATCGTAAAATTGCCCTATCACTTGGGATTTTCAATCAATATATCAACCCTACAAGTATAGCACAACTTCTTGATAATAACTCTAGTGATACCATTACCCCATTGATGTTTGAGTATGGAATATTTAAACAAGCTAGAGAAAATAGAGCTAGAATATTGTTACCTGAAAGTTGTGATGATAGAATTTTAAGAGCATCGGAGATACTTCTTCGTAGAGGTGTTGTAGATGTTATTTTACTTGGAGAGAGAGATGATATAACCAATAGATATAAATCATTAGGTTTAGAGTTATCAAAGGTAGAGATTATAGACCCCAAAGATAAATATTTAATCAAAAAATATGCAAAACAACTATATAGATTACGCAAAGATAAGGGTATTACTCTACCAATAGCATTAGATTTGATGAATAATATCAACTATTTTGCTACAATGATGGTAAAAATGGGTGATGCAGATGGTATGGTTTCAGGTGCAGTCCATACCACAGCAGATACAATTCGCCCAGCACTAGAGATAATCAAAACCAAACCAAATGTATCTATTGTATCATCACTATTTTTTATGCTACTACCTGAGAGAGTATTAATCTATGCTGATTGTGCAATCAACCAAAATCCAAATCCACAAGAGTTAGCTCAAATTGCTATATCTACAGTAAATAGTGCAAAAGCATTTAATATTATTCCAAAAGTAGCAATGCTTTCATACTCTACAGGTAGTTCAGGCAAAGGCAAAGAGGTGCAAAAAGTGGTAGAGGCTACAAAAATTGTAAAAGAGAGAGATAGTTCTATCTTGATTGAAGGACCTCTACAATATGATAGTGCCATAGATAAATCTGTAGCTAAGTTAAAATTACCAAATAGCCAAATTGCAGGAGAGGCAACTATCTTGATATTCCCTGATCTAAATACTGGAAACAATACATACAAAGCAGTCCAAAGAAGCTCTGATACAGTAGCAATTGGACCAATTCTACAAGGATTAAATGCACCTATTAATGACCTTTCACGAGGTTGTAGAGTGGTAGATATTGTAAATACTGTTGTAATTACAGCAATACAATCAAAATGCTAGGAGATTAAAAAGATGATAACCAAAACTTTAGATAAAATCACAGATATAGCAGGTAGAGTATCGGCATATCTAATAATATTTTTAGCTATATTTATAGTCTATGATACAACTATGAGGTATCTATTTAATAGTGGTTCTATCGCTATTCAAGAGCTTCAATGGCATATATTTGATATAGCATTTTTATTGGGTATATCATATACTCTAAAGCAAGATGCACATGTAAGAGTAGATATATTTTATGAGAAATATTTACCCAATACCAAACTCTCAATGCAAATACTCTCTATGCTATTTCTTGTTATCCCATCATCTATTTTAATAGGAATTGGTGGGTTTGAGATGGCTTTACAGAGCTTTGGACAAGGTGAGATTTCAAGCGACCCTGGTGGATTGGAGTATAGATTTATTATCAAATCATTTATATCGGTGGCATTTATATTAGTAGTATTACAAGCTATCTCAATATCTATAAAAGCATTTAGCAAACTCCAATCAAAAGCTATACTTCTAAAAGCCTTTTCTGTTATATCATCTATTATAGTTTTATATATTTTAGATTTAGATTATATTATAGAACCAGTTGCTATTATGTTTATCACCTCTCTTGTGATGTTAATGCTAGGATTTGAGGTGGCATTTGTATTTGCAGGAGTGGGGATACTATTTGCAGGACTTACCGATGATATAGGATTGGGTATATTTAATATGCTATCATACCGTATATTTGGTATTATGCAAAATATTACACTTATGGCAGTACCTCTATTTATATTAATGGGACTTATCCTAGAACGCTCCAAAATGGCAGAAGAGCTTCTATTATCAGTTGCCAAGCTTTTTGGACGAGCAAGAGGAGGATTAGCAATTGCTGTAGTATTAGTAGGCGCATTACTAGGTGCAAGTACAGGAATTGTAGGGGCAACAGTTGTGATGATGTCATTAATAGCACTACCCCTAATGCTCAAAAATAGATACTCCCCATCACTATCAGCAGGAGTAATAGCTTCAAGTGGAACACTAGGACAGATTATCCCTCCATCTGTAGTACTTATTATTCTAGGCGACCAAATGCATCTAAGTGTAGGTGAGCTTTTTCGTGCTTCAATAGTCCCTGCTATGATTTTAATCTCTCTTTTTATTGTGTATATACTTACAATATCATTTATAAACAAAGATATAGCACCTGCGATAGAAGATAACTCTAAGCTATCAATTATAGAACTAATGGGTGCAATTGTACCACCTTTGGGATTGATGATAGTAGTATTGGGTTCTATATTTGCAGGAGTAGCCACACCCACCGAATCAGCAGGATTAGGAGTAGTTGGTGCATTAGCTATATCATACTTCAAAGGTGGAATATCAATGGAGAGTATCAAATCCTCCTCACTAGAGTCTCTTAAACTTACATCTATGATATTTATGATATTAATTGGTGCTACAATATTCTCTCTTGTATTTAATGAGTTAGGTGGTGGTGATATTGTATTAGATTTTTTCTCACAAGATATGGGAAGCAAAGAGATATTTATAATCCTCTCAATGTTGGTTATATTTATCTTAGGCTTCTTTATAGACTTTATAGAGATAGCCTTTGTAGTAGTTCCAATCCTACTACCAATAGTCCATACCCTAGGAATAGACCCAATATGGTTTGCTATACTAATAGCCCTAAACCTACAAGCCTCATTCCTAACCCCACCATTTGGATTTGCTCTATTTTATCTAAAAGGAAGTGCCAAAGATATGGTAAAAACCAAAGATATATATAAAGGTGTAATACCATTTATAGGATTACAAGTTATAGCACTTATTATAATAATCCTATTCCCAAATTTAATATATATTTTTAATTAAATTTTTGTAGTGTGTTATCCCCTAACAATACCAAAGATTATATAAAAATAAAATTTTAGTATACTTAACTTTCGCACCTAAAAACTCCATAAAGATACATTGAAAGTAGCACAGCATAAGCGATATATTGATATAGGAATATAACACTTGACAACATTTATAATATCCATATTATTTAAAATATAAACCCTCTACAAAGCCCTATGTATGGGGTTTTATAATGGACTGAATAAACTAGACAATAAAAACAGATATTTTATTTCCAAAGTTTCCCAAAATGGGTAAAATATCAATAATTATTCAGGAGAAGATTATGAGCAGAAAAAAAGGTAAAACTTACACTAGTGAGCAAAAAGCAAAGATAGTATTGGAGCTTCTAAAAGAGGAACAAACGATAGGACAATTATCAACTCAATATGGAGTAACTAGTAAAACAATTGGAAACTGGAAAAAGCAATTTTTAGATAATGCAAATAAAGCATTTGAAGATGATAAAGAGAGCAATAGATATATAGATGCACTAGCAAAAACACTTGGCAAAACAACTGTCAAAATGGAGTGGGCAGTGGGAAAGTTGAAGAGCTTGGACTTGATAAATAAAAAAATCTAGTAGAGTCTAAGCATAAAAATATAAGTGTTACTGCACAATGTGAACTATTGAGTATAAGTAGAAGTAGCTATTATTATAAAGAAAAAGAGATAGTAAAAGATGATATAGAAGTGATGCACAAAATAGATAAGCTCCATACAGATAATAGTGAATATGGATATAGACAAATATATTTGCAACTTCAAGATATTGGAGTGAGCATAGGTAGAGATAGAGTGCTAAAATATATGGGTATTATGGGCATACAGGCGATATATCCACATAAAAAGAAGAAAATAAGTATCAAAGATAATGAGCATCAAACCTATCCATATCTACTAAAAGAGTACTGGAGTAAGATGGGTGAAAGAACTAAAAGTGTAGAGGTAAAACAAGCAAATGAGGTATGGAGTGGAGATATTACCTATATAAGAACAGCTAAAGAATATATAAATAAGTACAATTTTAAGAGATTTCATTCAAGTATTAATAATCAACAACCTATGTATTATTATCTTGAAACTATTAATTACAGGTTTGGTGGAAATAGATTGTGTTTGATTTTTGTCTTGACTTTTCAGTCCATTATACCTATCCTTTCCATACCTTTATATATCACAAAATTATTATCACTTTTACTATCTTGAATTTTAGGAGTACCTATTTGCACAGGGATAATAAAACTTTTATATCTAAAATTACCATTATAAGATGTTTTTGTATATAGTGTAACATAAAACTCACCATCAACTAGACTTTTAGTTGTTATATTAATATCATAACTATCTCTATTATCCAACTCTCTATAATCTCTATCTATGGATATAATATTTAACTCACTATCCTCTTTAATATCTACTGATACTATTTTTGTATCATTATCACTCATCAAAGCAACCTCTATATCAATATTACTACCTATAGAGTTATTATCTTCTATCTTATAATTCATAGATATATAACTAGATGGTTTAGAACACCCCTCAATACTTTGATACATTACTTTTTGAGCAACTACAAAGTCTAAAATAAGTAACAATAAAATAGCTATTTTATTCATAAAACTCTCCTAAAATATATCATAAAATTCTGCCTCTTTAATCTCTACTTCAAAACAGGATTTAGTGGCATTATCATGGTCATATAAATCTAATATATATGCACCACTTCGTAATTCAATTCTTTTACTCTCATCACTACCTGAAGTATTAGCAGTAAGTATAGATTTAATAGAGTTTGTTTGATATAGATTAAACTCAGGGTCTCCTGTGGTTGTATATACTCTCTCTACATTTATTCTATATTTATCTTTAGATGGTATATTAAATTTAATTAATACTCTATTTAAAATTTTATTAGAGATTCCATAAGTAGTCTCTGTACAAAATACTTTTTTGGTATCTAAATCTATATTTTTATATATTGGTATAGCATTATTTAATCTATTTCCTCTATCACCTCCAAAATAATCTATAATAGGTGATATATTCTCATTCTCTACTAATCTATCAATATCTGATGCAAGGTCTGGATATTCACTTTTTAATCCATATATAAATGTAAAAATAGATAAAAAAGCTGGGTACCTAGTCTCTACCCTACTAGAAACATTAAATATAGGCTCAAATCCTAGAGATAACTTATCATTTTCATCATCACTACTATCAAATAAATCATATATAATTCTCTGAACTGACCCCTCACTAAACCAACCATTATTGCTATCTAAGTTTTCTTCTAAATTTGTTACTGAACTAAGTTGTTGATGATAACCTGTGGTATCTATAAACTCCGGTTTATTATGTATAATTCCTGCAAAAGCATTACACCAACCCTCTTCATAAGCTACACGAATATCAAGTTTGGTAGTTGAACTATGTTGTCCTCCTATACTATCTTGACGAGATATTTGAGACTTTAAAAAGTGTCCAAACTCATGAGTAATTACATCTATATCATACTCATCTGTATCTCTATCAGCATCTCCTAATATCCATAAGTTTCTCTCTCTATCATAATGACTCGTGCTAATATTACCTTTGGATTTATCTCCTAAGACTCTTTTATTTAATGGAGACCAATTGACTTGAAGATGTCCTAAATTAATATCAGACCCCACCTCTATAAGTTTTGCAATAGTTTTATAAAGAGTATCTAATATAGCATAAGGTGCTGCTACTCTTGGATTTTGGTATCCATTATTCCATCCCGAAGAGGCGTGAAAATCTCTTTTGGCTGTATCTTTTGTTAATGCTACAAGAGAACCCTCCATCAAGTATTGTGCATAACTTTGAGTATTATCTACAACCTCTATCTCATAATAGATAGATTTCATCTGTGCATATACTCTAACTCTAAATAGAGAATTTTTTTCTAAATTATCAAATCTATAAAATCCATTTATATCTGTTGTACTTTGAGCAACCTCTACACCACTATCATCAAAAAGTTTAACTAATACCTCTCTTACAGGAGATGAGTAGGTAGCATCATAATCTAATCCTTGATTTGTTGCTGGTACTCTATCAAATGATACTACTCCTTGAATTGATAACATATTAGGATTTAAAACAATTACATCTACAGTAGTTAGTTCACCCTCATTTCCACTACTATCTCTTGGTATATAGCTAAATGTATCTTTGCCTACATAACTAGTAGTGGGAGTATATATAATTTTACCATTTTTAACTACAGCACTACCATTTCTTGGTACAGTCAATGAAGCAATAGAGAGAGTATCATCATCAATATCATTTGCTAATACATCTATTGTAGTAGTCCCACCTTGGGACATCTCTACGCTATCATTTACACCTTTTGGAATAGTATTAGTATATATCACCTCTACTCGTACTATCGTCTCTTCTCCAATAGATTCTCCATCACTTGGTATATATTTAAACTCATCATTACCTACAAAATCAGTAGTTGGTTGATACTTTAATTCACCACTATCTAATATCTCTACAAGTCCATTAACTGGTTGAGTAAGATAAAATAGAGATAGAGTATCCTCATCAATATCATTTGCAAATACATCTATAACACCACTACTATTTTTAGATACCACTAAGCTATCATCTACACCAATTGGTGTACTGTTTTTTGGTTTTACTGCTAATACATCAATAGTTACTGTTGTAATATTACCCTCATTAGTACCATCACTAGGAGTATATGAGAAGCTATCACTACCTAAAAATCCTACATTAGATATATATTTAACTTTTCCATTAGCAATTGAAACTTGTCCATTTTGTACTTGTGTTAGGTTTGTGATAGAGAGACTATTATCATCTATATCATTCATTAAAACATCAAGATATTCATCTCGTTGAGTAACTACACTAAAGCTATCATTAATTCCAATAGGTATATAATTAATATCTTTGATATATATAGTTACTTTGGCATTTTGCCCTCTCTCTTTGCCATCATGAGGCATATATTCAAAACTATCCTCTCCAAAGAAATCTTTATTTGGTACATATCTTATTTTATTATTTTCAAGATAAGTCAGTCCATTTTGTGGAGTTGTAACACTCTCAATAAATATATTATCCATATTAGCATCATAATCATTAGCCAAAACATCAATAATTACAGATTCATTCTCATTGATATTTATACTATCTTCTCTAGCTACTGGTGGTTCATTATCACCCTCTACAGTAAGATATACACAGGTAACATTACCATCTAAAGTACCATTACTAGGAGTATAACAGAAGCTATCTTGTCCTATGAAATCTCTATTTGGCTGATATACAATAATATTGTCATTAATTGAAATAGTACCATTTTTGACAGAAGTAATATCTTTGAAAACTAAATCATTACCACTACTTAAATCATTAGCGAGGACATCTATATTTACTCTACTATTTATTTTGAGGGTAATATAGTCTGGTTTACCAATTGGAGGAGTTGATTTATTATCTTGTGCCTCTACTACACTGATAATTATAGTAGTCATATTAGAATCTAACCTACCATCTGAGGCACGATAATATATAGTCTCTGTTCCTATAAAATCACGATTTGGAATATATCTAATATAAGTATCAAATTTTTCTATATCTCCATATAGAGGCTTACTAACATTAATAAGCTTTAGAGTATCATTATTACTATCAGTATCATTTGTTAATGGATATATATAACTTGAACTATTTTTAACAACAACAACACTATCATCTATAGCTACTGGTGCAATATTAATATCTACTACAGCACTACTCTCTCCACTACTAGTACCACTACCACACCCGATAAGAAATATTGAGAGTATAGATATAAAGAGCATTTTTAACATAGATATATCTCCTTATATCTTATTGTTCAATATCTTTTTTACAAAATCTATATTGTAAAAGAATATCACCTTAAAAAGAGTACTAACCTCTGTTTTATCACCATCAATTACATCAAAAATTTTACAATTATATGCTTCACTATCTTGTGCTTTAATTGTTATCTCTACTGGCTTTATAGTTTTTATCATATTTAATATATTTTTATACTCTTTTGGAGAATTTTTATCTAAGAAAATACCCTCTTTTTCCTGCATTCTAATAGCCTTAAATAGAGTATTAAGTGTTTTTTTGTAGATAGCTTTATTCCACTTAATCTTACCATCTATAAAATAAAAACTACAACTTTGATGAGATAGTGGGTGTTCTTTTGAACTTTTAATATCATTTATCATCTGTAAAAAAAAGCTCTTGCCACCCATACTCATAGCTATCTCTAATATCTCTTGTTGTAAAATATCTTTATTCTCTTGTGTTAAATTATTAAAACTCATAAATCTCCAAACAATCTTTTTTTAATTATCTACCAATTAATTTTATCTATATTCTTGCTCTCTAAAATCTGATTTGCCTTACTAAAATGCTTACACCCAAAAAAACCTCTATATGCCGATAGTGGGCTTGGGTGAGGTGCTGTTAGTATATGATGTCTGCTTGTATCAATAAGAGCCGTTTTGCTTATGGCATTTGCACCCCAAAGTAAAAATATAACATCTCTATAATTATTTGATATATAAGATATTATATTATCACTAAAAATTTCCCATCCTAATTTATGATGAGACTTTGGTTTTGACTCTTCTACTGTAAGTATTGTATTTAAAAGCAATACACCCTGTTTTGCCCATGGTTTCAAATCTCCATCTCTTACACAAGATATAATACCTAAATCACTCTCAACCTCTTTGATTATATTTACCATTGATGGTGGATTTTTAATCTCTTTTGGTGTAGAAAATGCCAATCCTTGTGCTTGAGATGCACCATGATATGGGTCTTGTCCCAAAATCACAACTTTGAGATTATTAATCTCCGTATTTGAAAATGCACTAAAGATTTTGTTTTTAGGTGGATATACAGTAGATATTTCATATCTTTTATCTATCTCTTGTTTGAGAATTTTATAATATGGCTTCAATTTTTCTTGTTTAATAACTACTTGCCAACTTAACAATTTCCATATCCTATCTATATTATTTTAAAAAGATTGTATCATAATATTTCTTTAATATTATAACAAAAAAGGTATAATTAAGAAAAAGATTTGGAGTATAATATGTTAGATGTAATTATTATTGGTGGTGGTGCTAGTGGATTTGGTTGTGCTTTGACATTAGCATCAGTAGAAAATAAATTTATATGGGCAAAAGATAGAAAATATATGATAATAGATGATGATAATTCAGATATTAAAAAAGCAAGATTTTATAATTTAACTGGTGTAAATTTTGGTATAAGTGGAGATGAATTATTAGAAAATATGAAAACTCAACTAAATAACTATAAAAGTGTAGAGTTTCAAAATAGTAAAGTAGTTAAAATAATAGATATAGATGGTGGATTTGAAGTTATTACTCAAAAAGAGAGTTATAAAGCAAAAATTGTAGTAATTGCAACAGGTATGCACAGCTTTGATATAGAGTGTGATGGAGTTGAGATATTACCACACAATGATGTGCTTAAACCAAATAAAATTTGTCTTAGAAATGATAATCTTAAAATTAGAGATGGATTATATGTAGTGGGTCTTGCTAGTGGTGCTAAAACTATGTTTGCTATTGCAAATGGTGAGGGGACACAAGTTGCTTGTGATATATTTAAAATATGGACAGATAAACCAATGGTAGCACACGACTCTATTAAAAATTAGGGAGTTATAAAATTTGTTGGTATTAGTATTGGTAAAAACTATGGTAGAAAATTAACTCAAGTTCACAATTTGTACAAAATTCTCATTGCCCCTATTAGTCCCTATATCTAATACCACACTTGTATTATAACTTTATTATATTAAACTATCTTTATTTTGATACTTTTTTAGTTCTAAAGCCAAATATCATATATAATCCCAAAATAATAAAAGGGATACTCAATAACTGTCCTGTACTCAATCCTATATTATTTACATAAGCCTCTTGTCGTACTTTGATAAACTCTATCATAAATCTTGTACCAAAAAGGCTAATCATAAAGAGTCCAAATAAAAATCCATCTCTAAGTTTTGAATGAAATTTTTGATAAATACTAAATAGTATTATAAAAATAATAAAATATGATATAGACTCATATACTTGGGCTGGGTGTCTAGGGATATTATCTACTCTACTGAATATAATTGCCCATGCTACATCACTCTTATCACCTAAAATTTCAGAGTTAAATAGATTTCCAATTCGTATAAATGAGGCTACTAATGCGGTAGGAATTACCACTTTATCAAGTAACCATACATAACTATAAGAGTATTTTTTGGCAAATAGATATAATCCAATTAATACACCGATAGCACCACCATGACTAGCTAAACCACCTTTTTGAATCATTAAAATTTCTATTGGATTAGATAGATAGTATGATGGGTCATAAAATAGAGTATGACCTAACCTTGCACCTACTACTGTACCAATCATTACATATATCAATCCATTATCAAGCTCTTCAATATTTTTATTCTCTTTTTTAAATATATTTTCCATAATTTTAAGTGCTATAATAAAAGCCAAAGCAAATATAAATCCATACCAATGAATTGTTATACTACCCATACTAAATAAAATTGGGTCTATATTCCAAGTTAAATAATCCATACAACCACCTATAAATAAATTATGATATTCTACTCTATAATATTGTTTATAACCTTATCTCTATCTAATACATAACATAATTTTAATCCTCGCAAAAATATTGCCCATGAAATATATATCCAAAACATAAAAAATAGTATAATACTAAGACTTCCATATATATTTTTATAAGTATCATTATTTAATATCACAAATATAAAAATAGCTTTACCTACATACCATATTCCAGAAGATATAAATGAACTTATAAATGCTGAATTTGTAGATACTTTTTTGTTAATAGATACTTTATATGCTACAAAAAATAGTGTCCAAATCATAATATATGGTAAAAAATAGAATATTCTAATACTTGTAGTAGCCAAATTATCAGATATAAGAGAATCTATTAACATAGATATATAAAACGATAGTGGTATCATAAGTGATACAGATATAATTAATATCCAATAGACTTTAATATCTTTGGCAATTGTTCTTTTTTTGGTACGAAAAATCTCATTAACTATACTATCATAATTTTTAAAAAATATTGTAGATGATAAAAATACATAAATAACCCCTAATATACCTATTTTTTTATTGCTATCTAATAAAAATTGGTCTAGTTTTGTTAATAACTCTTTTGATGCATCTATTGGCAAAAAATCATTAATCATAATATCTCTTAGATATAGATATACATCATCAAAAATTGGTAATAGTGTAAAGATATAAAATATAACTATCATTATAGGAATAGCAGATAAGATTGTATAAAAGCTTAAACTAGCTGCAAAATAACCCAATTTTTTATCCAAAAGGGCATCAAAAAAATCGCGTATAAAGATATAATAGATTATTAGTAAACTTCTCATAGAGTTTTGATACATAATTAAGTCCTATATAAATAAAGATTGATTAAAAGCGTCTAAAAACTAACAAAAAAAGAGAATTTGATATAATTTTGGGGATATAAAGAGTATTTAGAAAAAATATCTGGAAATTTTAGTTTAGAAACGATTTATTTTAGAATTTAATTATAACCTATATAAGCTTTAGGTATCTTTATGATTAAATAATATTTTGCTTTTTATATATAGAGATATAAAGAGTAACAAAAATATAGATAGTGTTATAATTTTGCTTCTCATAATACTAACCTTTTTTAGTGAGTTCTTTAATTATAAGCTCTTGGTTAATACAAAATTTATTGTTTTTTTCTATCAAAAATAGGTCTTCAATTTTATTTTTATGAGTATGTACTTTAGCAGAGATTATATTTACACCTAATCTATCAAAAATACCTAATAAAAATGCCATCAATCCTCTCTCATCATGAGATACTATTTTCATAGTGGCACAATTTTTAGAGTAATAACAATCTATATCTATATCTTTTTTATTGATATTGATATTTTTTGGTTGTTTAATATCTGTTATAATCAAAGCTTTTTGGATTATTCTCTCCAACTCAATAATCAAGCCATCATCAATTTTACTAGAAAAATCCAATCTAAAATATTTATTATTATCATAAAGCTTGAATATATCCATATTTTTTAGCTCTAAATATGATAATTTATTAAGCAAAAAGTTGATATTGAGATTATCTCTTCTCATAATCTCAATAGATAAAAACTTACTATTATTTATATTATACCAATCATTACTATTTTGATTTGTCTTTTCTATAATCTCTAATATCTCATCTCTTTTATACTTAATAAATAGTAAATCAGACTCAATAGATAGAGTTTTTTTCTGTATTTTTGGGAGGAGCTTATTAAATCTCTCACTCTTTTTAAGAGAATTTTCCTTGCGTACTCTCTTGGACATATCACTAATTATATCATTATGATTCAATGCCTCTAGTGAATAATCATATAGAGTTTTTATCAACCCTGAATTAAAACTACCATATATATCCTCACCCACACCTCTCATATCAGCATAAGTCAAAAGATATATCATATCTAATACTGTTTTTGAATTAAATATATTTACAAATTTATATATTGTAGTGTGTGAATATAAGTTCTCTTTTTGTGCTACTCTACTCATTGTTGAGTGTTGTAATATTAACTTATTTCCCAACTCTATTAAATTCTCTTTTACTCCAATAAGTCTAGCAAAATCTTTGAATAGTGATGCACCTACAATGGCATGGTCTCTCTCTCTACCCTTGCCACAATCATGAAGTAGTGCTACAATCTTTAAAATAGCCTTTTCATCTTTTTTAAGAGAGTTGTATAATCTACTTAAAAACTCATCTTCAATATTCTCTAAATGATACAAAACTTTCATAGAGTGGATACCAACAGAGTATTTATGATACCCATCAAATTGAGGCAGGTTAATTACCTTTTTAAGAGGAGGCAAGATATATCCCAAAAGCATAGCAGAAGCAAAAGCCTCTACTACTATATGACTCTTTTTTTGATAAAATATATTTTTTATATCACAATAATATCTCTTATCTATCATCTCTGGTCTCTTAGCATCTATCATATACTTTATAAATTTTGTAGATACTTTGAGATTATCATCTTCATTACTATTTAATATTCTAAGAGCCTGTTTAAGAGTAGATGGTTCCCATTCATCTAAATATGTTGTACTACCTTGATATATTCCAATATCTCGTATCATCTTATCAATCCATATATTACTATATAAATTAATAATCTTAAGATTACTAATCACCCTACTAGCAAACCTCATCTGCTCTTTTTTATTATCTTCATAACCCAACATCTGTGATACATCAGGAATAAGATGAAGTCTTAGTTTATCCTCTTTTTTATTCGTAACTAAATGAAGAGCTGAACGGACACGAAATAGAAAATCTAATGCTAATCTAAACTCTTTATAATTACTCTCTTCTACAATAGTTGAGGGTAACTCTTTGTTATGAGATATACCATATAAAATTTTACCTATCCAAAAAACAGTGTTAGCATCTCTAAATCCACCTACCCCATCTTTGAGATTTGGCTCCATCATAATAGGATATTTTTGATGAGCTATCTCTCTTGCTTCAATCTTACTATTGATATACTCTACTTGATTATCTGATAAGATTTTCTCTATCTTATCTTCTATATTAGACCATAATATATGTGAACCATCAACAAATCTTGACTCCATAATAGCAGTCTTAATAGTAATATCTCTCTTTGCAATATCTCTAAGCTCATCTACCTCATGGACACGATGCCCCAATTTAAGTCCAACATCCCATAAAATATACAATATCTTCTCTATAATCTCTTGTGTATTAAATCCACTTACTTGCTTATAAGTTATCATAATATCAATATCAGAACGACTATTCATCTCTTCTCTACCATAGCTACCAAGAGCTACAAGTGTAATAGGAATAGATGTCTTATTTGGTTGATACTCTCCAAATACCTCTTCTAATACAGCATCATAAACTCTAGTAATGATACTATCTATTTTTCTAGTATGACGAACCAAAAATGCCTTACCAGATGTCTCTTGAAATATATCTTTGAGCGTTGTAAAATACTCTTTTATATCTTTTTTAAGTATCTGTGATAACTCAAATCCACTTATACTGTTCATAACTTATACCTTATACAATACTATTTTTTATATATATTAAATTCTTATAAATATCTATTAAATCATCAATCTTAGAACTATCAAAATTCTCACTCACAAAATATTGATAACTATTCTCTCCTAGTTTTTCTAATATTACAAAGTTCCAAATAGAACCAATAATATAAGCACCCTTAAAACTACTAACCTCTGAAATCTCCAATCCTGCTACCATCTCTGCTAGTAGTTGAGGACGAGGATTTGAAAACTCTTCGGCTCTTTTAAACTCTTGAATAAAAAAATATGGTTTTTTGCTCTTAAATAACCCTAATGCCAACATAAAATCAACTTCACCCTTGAGTATAAATTTATCAGTTTCATAACTCATCTTCTCATCATAAAACGCTCTAAATTCTCTTTGAAATGATTTAAAATTAATATGATTAAAAATAGGAGCTAAAAAATATAATTTTAAATCCTCTTCATTATAAGTTGATATTAATCCCCTATTATTATATATATGATTTTCCAAAAACTCTACTATATCTTGTGAAATATCTATCTTACTATTAAACCACTCATCAAACTTTTTATTTGCTAATCTCTCTTCTATATCTATAATATTATCCAAATCATTAAGTTTAATTCTACTAAAAGTATAAGTTGGGATTTGCTCTTTCTTATCTTCCAAAGAGGCTATCTCTTTTTTTAATTTTTCAATTTGTAATTCTATTTCACTCATATTAATCTACTATAAAACTACTATTAACTTCTAAATTAAATGGCATTTTAATTGGTATTATCTTAATAGCTGTACTTGGTGTAAGTTTTGATACCTTTGGAGATACCACCATCATAGCATCACTATCTTGTAATGGAGATACCATTCCTGGGGCTTGTTTGAGCAAAGGAGAGAAATTTAATCCATTAAACTTACCCAAAATCACACTATATTTACCTGATTTGATAACATACTCTTTGTCTAAAGTAGTCTTAATCACTCCATGATAGTGTGCATTATCCCCTTGAAGCTTCAATATAATAGGCTTAATAAACATCTCAAAATTTACCATACTAGCAAGAGGATTACCTGGAAGATTAACCACAAAAGTATCATTAATCTTACCAAAAGTTGTAGGCTTACCTGGTTTTATATCTATCTTATCAAAATATATATCCATTCCCATCTGAGTAAATGCCTCTTTTGTAAAATCTTTATCCCCTACACTCACCCCTCCACTTGTAATAATAATATCAGATTTCAAAGCCTGTTTAATAGCACTTTTAATAGACTCTATTGTATCACCTGAAGCATTAATATATATAGTCTCACACCCCAAACTCTTGGCACGAGATATAAATGTAGGTGCATTTGAATTATATAATTGATGTGCTTCAATCTTCTCATAATGAGGACGAAGCTCATCTCCTGTACTAAAAATAGCTACCTTAACCTTACGATATACCTCAATATGAGTAATCCCCTGACTTGTAAGTAGTGCAATAGAGTATGGTGTAATTCTCTCACCTTTAGATATAAAAACCATACCAGCTTTTATATCCTCTCCTTCTCTTCTAATATGAGCATTAGCCTTGACCCCAGATGGAAGCTTAATAATCTTACCATCTACACTCACATTCTCTTTTGGTACAATAGCCTCACACCCATCAGGAATAGGAGCACCAGTCATTATCTTAATAGCAGTAGTCTCTCTTAATTCAACACTAGGCTTATCCCCTGCATATATCACATCAATTAAATTCACTCTCTTAGAACTATCTCTCACCTTTATAGCATACCCGTCCATAGCAGAATTATTAAATCTAGGAAGATTAAAAGATGCCATATAATCTCTAGCTATCACCATACCCAAAGAGTCCTCCAAAGGCACAACCTCACAATCTATCACCCCAACCTCTTGATATATTTTATCCAACGCATCTACTATTGATATTGCCACAGATTACCCCTTTAATTTTAATCACTAGATTTTTAAGCTATTATATCTTTTCTTATTTAATATTTGATAAGTTTGATTGTATCTTCATTTAGTTTTTTCATAAAAGAGTTTTGGAATTAACAAAAAATTAATAAGAGAGTATAATTAAATACTCTCCGTAAATTAAGCTTTTAACTCTTCTCTAATAATTTTAACTGCCTCAACCATATTTTTAAGACTTAGTTTCACCTCTTCCCATTTTCTTGTTTTTAATCCACAATCTGGATTAATCCAAAGTTGCTCTTTTGGTAAAACCTCTAAAAGTAGTCTAATTTGAATCACCATCTCATCTACACTTGGTACTCTTGGAGAGTGAATATCATAAACACCAGGTCCTACCTCTTGCTTATATCCACTCTCTTTAAATATCTTAAGAAGCTCATTTCCACTTCTTGATGTCTCAATTGATATAACATCCGCATCCATAGCCTCAATAGTATCAATAATATCATTAAATTCACTATAACACATATGAGTATGAATTTGAGTATTAATTTTTGCTGAGCTTACAGATATTTTAAAATCTCTTAATGCCCACTTTTCATATATTTTAATCTTTTCTGCTCTTAATGGGTAACCCTCTTTAAATGCTGCCTCATCTACTTGAATAATTTTAATTCCAGCATTTTGCAAATCATCAATTTCATCACTTAAAGCAATTGCTATCTGTTTAGATACATCAGCACGAGCCTTATCATCTCTTACAAAAGACCAATTTAAAATTGTTACAGGTCCAGTTAACATACCTTTCATAATCTTATCTGTTTTACTTTGAGCATAACCTATCCAATAAACTGTCATAGATTTTGGTCGGCTAATATCTCCATATATAAATGGTGGTTTAACACATCTACTACCATAGCTTTGAACCCAACCATTTTGAGAGAAACCAAATCCATCTAATTGTTCTCCAAAATACTCAACCATATCATTTCGTTCAGGCTCTCCATGAACTAAAATCTCTATACCACACTCCTCTTGAAAAGCTACACAATCATCAATATATTTTTTCATTTGAGTCTCATACTCATCTTTTGATAATTCACCTTTTTTAAAATCTCTTCTTGCTTCTCTTACTTCTGGTGTTTGAGGGAATGAACCAATAGTAGTAGTTGCCAAATCTTGATAACCCAACTCTTCTCTTTGAATTTTAATTCTATCTTCAAATTTTTCATCTCTTTGTAATTTAGAGAAGTTTTTTACTCTATCTTGTACTTCTTGATTATGAATTAAAGATGAGTTTTCTCTATTTAAATTACTATTTTTATTACTCTCTAACATCTCTTTTTGAGCAGAGTCTAAACTATCAATACCATTAAAGAATATCTCTGAAGCCAATGAAATTTCATCAAGTTTTTCAACAGCATAGCTCAACCAACTCTTAATATCTTGAGCCATTTTCTCTTCATATTTAAGTGTAAAAGGTGCATGAAGAAGAGAACAAGATGAAGATACTATAATATTATCTTTTCCTACTACTTTTGATATATCTTCTAAAAGCTCAACAGTTTTAATAATATTATTTTTCCAAATATTTCTACCATCAACTACACCAGCCACTAATACTTTATCACTATTTGCGATAATCTCTAATGAATTTATATTCTCATCACCATATAAAAAGTCTAATCCCAATCCCCATATAGGAGTATGTACGAAAACTTTTGTAGCCTCTTTTGAGTGTTCAAAATATGTTGAAACAATAATTTTAAGATTAGAACTAATATTTGCTAATTTATCATAGGTAGGTTTAATTAGACTTAATATTTTTGTCTCATTATCTTTTACAAATATTGGCTCATCAATTTGAACTACAATATCATCATCAAGCTTAGAAATCTCTTCTAATAACTCTTCATAAATTGGTAAAATTTTATATAATAGAGTATAACAATCTCCTCTATCTACTCTTTTAGATAATCCCAAAAATGTGATAGGTCCAATTAGATTTATTTTAGTTTTAATACCTAACTCTTTTGCCTCTTTATACTCATTGATTATTTTACTACTATTTAATTTATACTCATCATTTGGAGATAATTCAGGTACTATATAGTGATAATTTGTATTAAACCACTTTGTCATCTCCATAGCTACTGCTGATTTATTACCTCTTGCCATAGAGAAATACAACTCTTCATCTTCTAATCCTATAAATCTTTGTGGGATAGAATTTAACATAACAATAGTATCTAACATATTATCGTATAATGAAAAATCATTTGAACTAATGAAATCTATACCAGCATTTTGTTGATACTTCCAGTGTCTTGTTCTTAAATCTTTGGCTATATCTTCTACATCACTAAAAGTACTATTTTTCGCCCAATAACTCTCTAAAGCCTTTTTTAATTCTCTCTGTTCACCTATTCTTGGGAAACCCACTACATAATTTTTTGACATTATTTATCCTTCTATATTTTATATTTTTATATGATTTTTTACTGTTTTTATATAAAAGATTGTAGTGGAGGGTGAACACCTGTTCGTCTAAATGCGAAATATGTTGTATAATATGGACATCTTGGAATAAATATATTTAATTTAACTATTAATGCTGTTTTAAGTTGAAAAACAAGATTACAATGACAAGGCTTATTATCTGATATAGATAACAAGCCATCATCAGGAGGAGATTCTTCATTTGAATGCTCATCAGAGTTATATCTACAATTTACAAAAGAATTTATAGTAAAATCCAAAGCTTTGATTTTATTTTCTACACTATGTGCTAATATAGAAGCAAATACAAAATACTTTTTACCAAATCCTTTAGGTGATTTCACTCTTTTCCTCTCTTTAATCTATTTTTGGAATTATACCAAATTAATCTACTATTTTTATTTAAAAGACTTCTCTAAAAATGGAATAATCTTGATAATAATAGATTTCTTATAAAACTAACTTTTAAACTATCTAAAACAACTTCTTAATTATCCCAAACATATCATCAGCTATTGAACTATCTTTATTTGTAACCGTATCTACAATTTGAGGAATAGCAGAAGATAATGCTCTAATAGCACTAGATTTACCAATACCCAACATATCTGCAAACTCTTCAATCTTATTTTCTCCCAATAATTCAAGCAAAGAACTATCAGAGATATGCTCATTAGAACCATTTCCAACCCACGATTTTACAATATTTGTTACAGGGCTATCACTTTTGAGATTTGATATAATAGAGCCAAAATCTATTGAACTATTATCACTACTACCTACAATAGAAGATAAGGCATTTGTAATATCTCCTAAATCCAAT
>JAMOOX010000012.1 GCA_027065045.1 Campylobacteraceae bacterium
GTGTAGATTTATCAAATATTACGAAATAACTATCAGGATTTAATCCACTAAATAGATATGTCCCATCAGCACCAGTTGAAGTGCTATTTATCTCTGTACCATCAGAACTATATAGAGTTACATTTACATCACTACTTGTAACATTAAGCTCTCCATTATCTTGAACTCCATTACCATTTTTATCAATCCAAACTCTATCACCTAATGAGGCTTTTCTATATATACCCATATCAAATCTATAGTTTTGTTGATTTGAATATATTCGTACAGACTCTACACCTTGACCATTAGCATTTCCATCACTATCTACTCCATCATTTCCACCAACATTTTGTTTTGTGGCAAACCAATTATTTGGAATTACAAACTCTACACTATAATTATGGTCAGGTTTTAATTCTAATACTCTACCAAAAGCGTATGCACCGCTAGAATTTGTTGTAGTATTAATATCACTTTGAACTACTCCATCAATTACAAGCTTAACTAATACTCCACCTACTCCACTCTCTCCACTATCTTGTAAACCATTATAGTTACTATCTTCCCATACAAAATTACCAATTACAATTGGGTCATAAATACCTGTATCAAAAGTTAGATTGCTATCTCCTGAATACATAATATCACTTTGAATAGTCTCTCCACTCTCATTTGCATCACTATCATTTATATCACTTCCAATATCTTGGTTAGTAAATAGAAAGTTTGCTGGAAGATTAGAGAACTTGACTCCATACGAATGATTTGGTAATAAATCATCAAATATATAGCTACCATTTGCATCTGTTGTAGTTGTGGTTGCACTAAGTGTACCATCTGTTATCAAAGTAACAGTTACACCCGATACATTATCTTCACTGCTCTCTCGTGTTCCATTATAATCTCTATCTTTCCAGACAACTCCACCAATTTTCACAGGGATATATAATCCTGCATCTACACTTCTATTATACTCATCAGAAGTTAATATATAATTAGTAGTTGTACCAAAAGTTGTACCTGTACCATTTGTATCAGAGTTATTATTATCATTACCAATATTTTGTTGTGTGAAACGGTAAATATTTGATGGTGCTTTAAATTCTAAATAATAACTATCAGGTCTTAAATTATCAAATAGATACTCTCCACTAACATTAGTCTCTATTGTACCACTTGTCCCAAATATATTTCCATCTATATCATGTATTACTTGTGAATTATTTGATTCATACCATAAAGTTACATTTACATCTGATATATTAGACTCATTAATATCTTGAATACCATTATAATTATAATCAATCCAAGTCCTATCCCCTATACTTACAGGAAGAAAAATACCAATATCAGCATCTCCATCTTGATTATTAGATTCTATAACTCTAAGTATATATCCAGAAGAGTTAGAATCACTATTTAGAGTATCATCTACACCATTTGCATCTTTTGTAGTAATTACATATCTACTATCAGAAAATGTAGTTTTATTAACAACTATACGATACTCATTAGGAACAAGGTAATTAAATAGATAATTACCATTAGTATCTGTTGTTACCTCTTGGACTATACTACCATTAACATCTTTTACACCTGTTACCCAAACCCCTGAACTATTTTTATATTCAAGAGTCAAATTAACATCAGCCTCATTAGCTTCATGTACATCTTGCTTACCATTACCATTATCATCTATCCATACTCTATTACCCAATGATGCAAACTCATATAATCCGATATCAATAGTTTGATTATCATCTCCATAACTTACCAAAAACTTATCAGTTATTTTAGAACTATTAATATCACTATCTTTTGTATCATCACTCCCACTATTTTTGGGAGATATATAGTAATTACTACTAGGTTCAACAGATACAAAATAATCAGCACTATGATTAATATCAAAATTATATATACCACTACTATCAGTTGTAGTTGTGATAACTACTGTTTGATTTTCATCAAGAAGCTTGACTATAACCCCACCAATACCAATCTCTCCAACATCTTGAATACCATTAGCATTTTTATCAAGCCAAACTTTATTACCAATTTTAGCAGGTTTATAAACACCTACTACAAAACTATCTTCATTATTAATTAAGTTATTATCAGGTGCATCACTATATACTTTGGCACTATTATTTACATCTCCTGATGATGGATAACTTATCACTCTTACAGGTGCTATTACTTGTCTGCTTTGATTATCTTCTATCACACCTTGATAATCATTTAAATTACAATCAAAACTTATATCCCCACTACTACCACTACAACTACCATTACCATCACCTATAACAGTTGGTGTACCAATAAGTACCATACCATCAGGAAGAGTATCTTCTAATATTGTATTAGGTGCATACCCAGGCCCATAATTATATATATCAAATGTAAAGTTAAAGTCTTGCCCCACTTCAACATTAGCTAGAGATGCCGTTTTATTCATCTCCAAATCAGCAAAAGTCCTTACTGTACTTCTCTCATCTTCAAAGTTATTATCATAAGTAATCTCTACTTCATCACTTGTTACATTAATCTCATTTAAATATACATCACCTTTGATTCTATGAGGTGCATCATGGAGTTGGAATGTTAAATATTTTACATATTTATCTCCACTTTGCATTGATGCAATTGTACAATTTATTTCAGGAGAGTTGTCATTTGGATTAAAATTATTTGGAGATGGTTCACTACATATATGAAACCCTACATCACTACCATTAGAGTCATCTCCATCTCCTAAAAAGGATACATTTTGGTCATTATTTGGAGATACACTTCTCATCTTATCTATAAAATTAATATTTGTAGCCTCTGATGGTCCAAAGTTATTTATAGTGATTTTATATACAATTTTATTATTATTAGAATCATCAGGGTCAAAAGCAATAGGTTCAACAAAATCACCAGACTCATCTTTTTCAATTGATAAATCTACTTCTCCATCTTTAATAAGAAGAGTCTCATTTAACTCATTGTTACTCATATTTATATCAACATTACTCATAGTTACAGAAGCACTATTATTAATATCCCAAGGTTCATTATGTACTTTTTTATGTGTAGGTCTAATTGTAAATACTACACTTGATTGGGCTTTATAAGCCATATTTCCAAAGAAACAACTAAAAGAGAGATTATCATCTGCTAAAGTACAACGATCATCACCAAATTCAATAATAGTAAACTCTTCTCCACTAAAAACATTTGTAAGATTTACATCTCTTGCAATACCAGGACCATTATTAGTTACTTGAATATTATAATTAGCATTAGTCCCTGCACGAATAGGGTCGTCTGTATCTTCTGCATAAGTTACACTATTATGACTTACCATAACATCAGTTCTTAACTCTACATTTACACTTACATTGCCCTCATTATTACCACGAATAGGGTCAGCCGTATTATAAGAAAAAGCAGTTGCATTATTCTCTTTTAATCCATCTTTCATAGAACCCTGTACACCAATAGTTACTCTTACACTATCATTGACATCTATAGAATCTATTGAACAGTTTATATCTGCTCCATTAATACTACAACCATAATTACTACTATTAGTTTCTACGGTTAGATTAGTCTCTATCCTACCATTATATATCTCTATATATTGTGGGATATGATCAAAAAATTGTATATTATTAGCTGTAGCTGGGCCTAAGTTTTTAATATCTATATAATACTCAAAACTATCCTCACCTGTTGTAATATTGGTATCATTTGTATCTTTTATTACAACTAAATCAGCACTTTTATCTAATGGTGATGCATATATCTCAGCACACTCATTATGCCCTGTTGTATTTATATCAGGATATGTAATAGAGTTATTAAGCTCTACACAGTTTTTTAATAAGTCCCCCTTTATAGCTTCTGTTTTTATAATTAACTCAGAAGACTCTTCTGTGCCTAAAATTGGATTTGCATAATCACAAACTACACTATGAGTATCATTATCTTCACTACAATTCCAGTCTGTACCACTAAATGATACATAACTCTCATTAATATCTAAATAATCTATTATTTGAACTGGTGTTGCCTCTCTTGGACCTCTATTACTCACAATTATTTTAGATACTGCTCTATTACCTACAGTAATTGGATTTCCATCTTTATGAAATATCTCTAACTCTTTCTCTTTTGATACCTTCATATTTGCTTGGTCAACCCATACAGTATAATCTACAGTTGAGGTATTATCATCACTGTTAGTATCTGTAGATGTTGTAGATATAGTGGCTGTATTGGTATAATCTTTATTTTGATTATCTGTTATATCAGGTGCTATTGTATTTATTGTAATATTATCATCATAACCAACACTTAAATTTCCATCATAAATACACTCTACAGTTTGACCTGAAACAGTACAATTCCAATCAGCAGGAGTTGAAATATTGACATCACTAAATGTATGACCATCAGGAATGGTATCTCTTACTACAATATTTTCTGCTTCTAAATATCCATTATTTTGAATATTTAATATAAATTTTGCTTTTAAATTTTCTAAAATAGGCTTATTAACAAACTTAGTAATTGAGATATTTGTACCCTCTATTACAGTGATAGTTGTATCTTTAATATTATTATCTAAATTTACATCTATAATTGTATCATCAGACTCTACACTAGCACTTGTAGCAATATCTCCTGTAGTACCAGTATTAACCTTTGCTCTAAAGTAGAATGTACTACTCTCATTTATATCTAAACTACTTTTATGACAAGTAACATCAACCCCTGATGCACTACAACTCCATGCCAAATCATTAGCACTAGATGGATTAGCATTATCTCCATAAAACTCTAATCCACTAGGAAGTTCATTTTTGAAATCTATATTAGTAGTAGCAAATGGTCCATTATTTCTAACCACCATTTTATATGTTACAATCCCACTAGATGGTACAATAGGATTTGTAGCATTATACTCTACAAGTTCTACATCAGCACTCTCTACAATTGTAGTTTTTACTACTTCTAAATCATTGGCTTCATTCTCATCACCATTATAAAATACCCTTGCTCTACTTCTAAAAACACCCTTATCCATACCAGCTTTTACAGTAATATTAATATCTTTTGAGCTATTTCCTGCAAAAGTAGCAAACTCACATATTACTCTATCTGCATTATCTCCATTACTTGGAGTAGCACCTGAATAGTTACAATCATCTGGAAAGTTTGTAGCATTATACTCAAATCCTATTGGAATGTTTACCTTTAGAGTTACCGTCTCATTGGTATCTGTACCTGTATTATTTTGAAGTTTTACATGATAATAAAATATTGAACCAGCTGGTGTCAAATCATTACTATCCTCAAAAATAGATGGTTGCATATCTGCATTAACTGCAAATAAACTCTGTATAAATACTAAATTAAATACCAAAAATGTATAAATAAAACGAATAAACATAAAATCACCCCTATGAAAATAAAAATATTGATTAGTAACTCGGCCATCTAGCATGAGACCCGTAGTTTTCCGTCCTATTTTCACAAATAGTTTGGCTTTGTAAGTTGTTAATTGTACAAGTTTATCATAAATTACCTTTTAAATATGCTATAATTGTAATTAAGTTTGAGATTATCAAACAAATATAACTTATGGTAAATTAGAGATGTTAGATAATATAAAGCTTAGTAGTCAAATAATAATTACAAATGATATTGATTTTATAATTGCAAAATTAGAAGCATTAGTAGTAGATGAAGATATTATAAAAATAATCAATGAAAAGTCATTTTTGGTAGAAGATACAAAATTAGCGATACAAAAAGCATATATGACCAGTCGCAATAGAAATATTATAATTTTAGCTAGTAATAATTTTTCTCAAGTAGTACAAAATAGACTACTCAAAATCATAGAAGAACCGCCCCAAAACAAAGAATTTATAATTATAGCCTCATCAAAGTCATCAATACTACCTACCATTAAATCAAGACTACCATTATATATAATAAATAAAAAAATAGAAGAAGAGCCATTTGAATTAAATTTATCTAAACTAAATTTAAAAGATAGCTATGATTTTATCAAAACACATCAAAGAACAAACTCTTATGATGCCAAAAAGATTTTAGAAAGACTATTAAAAGAGGCTATTAATTCAAAGGCTTATAATATGGATAAATCTATACTAAAGTTATTTGAAAATGGGTATAAAGCATTAGATGTAGGTTCACCAACTCCATTTGTATTGAGTGCTATTATATTAAAGCTTTTGGCTAAAAAAATATAATTTTATATTTTGGTGGGTTTCACCCACCCTACGGTAAAAAATCACTGGTAGGGTCTGTTTTCAATACACCAAATTATTAATAAAAGATATAAATTAAAAAGGAAAAATATGAAAAATATGTCATTAACTACTAAATATATTATTAGTATGTTAGTTGGAATTGTTGTTGGTTTAATTATCAATTATAGTGGATTAAATAGTGAGGGTAGTTTTGTAAATGAGTATGTAATTTTAGGACTTTTTACAATTGTTGGTAAGATGTTTATAACTCTATTAAAGCTTTTAGTTGTACCATTAGTTATACTATCTCTGATTTCAGGGGTATTAGGGATTGGTAATATATCAACTCTTGGTAAAATAGGTGCTAAATCATTTGGATTATATATTCTTACGACGGCTATGGCGATAGCAACGGCTATTGGAGTGGCACTAATTATTCAACCAGGAGTTGGAGCAAATCAGGTAAGCACAGCCCAATTTACGGTAAAAGAAGCACCACCTCTTAGTGATGTACTTATTAATATTATTCCTAGTAATATTTTTGAAGCATTAAGTAGTGGAAATATGTTACAAATTATATTTTTTGCGATAATGTTTGGTATAGCTTTATTAATGGTAGGTGAAAAAATCAAACCAATAGCACAAGGGATAGAGATATTAAATGAGGCTATGATGAATATGGTAAATATGGTAATGGCCGTTGGTCCTTACGCTGTATTTGCACTTATGAGTAAAGCTGTAGCAATGCTAGGAATTAGTATGCTTGTAGAACTTGGTGGATATGTATTTGTAGTGGTCTTGGCACTAATTATTCATCTATTTTTTACTTTGATGATAATGTTTAAATTCTTCACCAAACTTAGCCCAATGGCTCTTATGAAAAAACTTCGTGGAATGCAGGTATTTGCATTTTCAACATCAAGTTCTAATGCTACAATTCCTGTAACTCTACGGACATTAACCCAAAAAGTAGGAGTAGATAACTCCGTAGCATCATTTACAGTCCCTTTTGGAGCAACTATCAATATGGACGGAACAGCCATTATGCAAGGAGTTGCCACTGTATTTATAGCAAATATATATGGAGTAGAATTAGGTCTTAGTGGATATTTAACTGTTATTATGATGTCAATATTAGCCTCCATTGGTACAGCAGGAGTCCCTGGAGTAGGCTTAATTATGCTATCTATGGTATTTACACAAGTTGGATTACCAGTAGAGGGAATAGCAATTATATTAGGAGTAGATAGACTTCTTGATATGCTTCGTACTATCATTAATGTATCAGGAGATGCGACTGTATCTATAATTGTAGCTAATAGTGAGGGGAAACTAGATAAATCAATATTTAATAATCCACTAGCAGGAGATGAAGAGGTTCATATCAATCAAGAGGTTGAAAATAAGATAGCAGATGCTATACACACTACTCAAAACAAAATATAATGAGAGTAGATTTACACAATCACACTACTAGATGTAACCATGCAGAAGGTAGTGTAGATGAATATATACAACAAGCTATAAAATTAGGTATTGATATTTATGGATTTAGCGAACATGCCCCCATGGAATTTGACCCTAAATATAGACTCTCTTTTGATAAGATGAGAGAGTATGAAAATGAGATAAGAGAAGCAAAAGAGAGATATAAAACTCAAATAGATATTAGAGTTGGTTATGAGGTAGATTTCTTGCCTAATCTTATGGATAAAAGAGTGCTTAATAGCAAAGTAGATTATCTAATAGGTTCGGTTCATTTTATCAATAAATGGGGATTTGATAACCCTGAATTTATTGGAGAGTATCAAAATAGAGATATAGATAAGATATATCAAGAGTATTTTGAAGCTATTGAGAGTATGGCAAAGAGTGGATTGTTTGATATTGTTGGACATTTAGATTTGATTAAAGTATTTAAATTTATACCAAAACAAGATATAAGAGTCTTAGCCTCAAAAGCTCTAAAAACTATCAAAAAATCCAATATGGTATTAGAGATAAATTCAGCAGGATTTCGTAAGCCAATTAAAGAGCAATACCCATCAAGAGAACTTTTAGAAGAGGCATTTGATTTAGGTATAGATATTACACTAAGTAGCGATGCCCACTCGGTGGCACAAGTTGGATTTGAATATGAGAGAGCATTATCTTTGGTCAAAGAGGTAGGATATAGTAAGATTATTGCTTTTAAAGATAGAGATAAAGAAATTTATATGCTATAATACTAAAAATTCATCAAAGGAATAATTTTGTTAGAAAAAGAGGCAATGACTAATATCACTTATGAGAAATTAAGTATAGAATTAGAGTATCTCAAAACAAAAGAGAGAAATAATGTAGCAAAAGAGATTGAATCGGCATTAGAATTGGGTGATTTAAAAGAGAATGCAGAGTATCATGCGGCCAAAGATAAGCAGGGATTAATGGAGGCTAGAATTATAGAGTTGCAAGACCTTGTATCAAGAGCGCAAGTAGTTGACCCATCAAAATTAGGACATAAGAGAATTAGTTTTGGTTCTACTGTACTATTAATAGATGTCAAAACGGATAAAGAGATAACTTATACTGTTGTAGGTGGTCAAGAGAGTAATCCTCCAAAAGGACTTATATCTATTAAATCACCTCTTGCAAAAGCATTAATTGGTAAAGAAGAGGGAGATAGTATCAAGATAAATCTTCCATCAGGAGTACAAGAGTATGATGTAGAAGAGGTATATTACAAAGAGATAAAACTATGATAAAAGTAGGTGTGGTAGGTGCTAGTGGATATACTGGATTAGAACTTATCAAGATGTTAATTACTCATAATGAGTTTGAAATATCATATTTAGCTACAACTACTGGGGATATGAAGCTAAGTGAGCTTCACCCATCACTACAAAATGTTTTTGAGTGTGATATAGCAAAAGTTTCTGTTGATGATATAGCATCTCAATGTAAGTTGGTATTTTTAGCACTACCACATAAAGCATCAATGGAGTTAGCCAAAGAGATTTTGGCAAGAGATGTAAAAGTAGTAGATTTATCAGCCGATTATAGATTAGCACAAGATGTCTATGAGGCAAATTATACAGAGCATTTAGATAGTGGAAATTTAGATAAAAGTGTATATGCGTTGATTGAATATTATAGAGATGAGATTAAAAATACAAATCTATCAGCAGGGCCGGGTTGTTATCCTACTGCTACACTTTTGGGGCTATTACCATTTATGGATTATATTGATGAGAATGCACCGATATTTGTAGATGCCAAATCTGGAGTGAGTGGTGCAGGTAAGAAGCTATCAAATACAACACATTTTGTAACAATGAATGATAATATGTTTGCATATAATCCATTGAAGCATCGTCATGCACCAGAAATTCAAGAGAAAATTAAGTTAATAAGTGGCAAAGATGTATCAATTAACTTTGTACCTCATCTTATTCCTCTTACGCGTGGAGAACTTGTAAGTATATATGCCACTCTAAAAGATGATACAATTGAACCATTAGAGATATTAAAAGATAGATACAAAGATGATAAGTTTATTAGAGTTAGAGATGGTGGGGTAGATATAAAAAATGTAGCAGGTACTCATTTTTGTGATATTTATGCTCAAAAAAATAAAAATGCTATATTTATAAGTTCATCTATTGATAATCTACTTAGAGGTGCAAGTTCACAAGCTTTGGTATCAGCAAACTTAATGTGTGGGCTAAGAGAAGATGAGGGGATACCTGTAATAGGATATAGACCGTAATGGGTGATAAAGATATAATAAGCAAAGAGATTATAAAAGAGATAGTGATATAGTCTTTAAAAATCAGATTAAAATTATTAACAGATGGAGATGATAGAGAGTATAGAAATTATTTAAAAAAGGTACATATACTATCTACAAATAGAGGTTTAGAAAATGAAGTTACAAAAGGGGCAAATATGTTAAGTGTAGATATTAAAAAAACTCCATTTTATCAAATGGGTATAGGTGATGGAGTTGAAACAAAGTACAGGATTAACTATAAAGCAGTTAGAAGTTATCAAAAAAAGATTAAATCTATAAAATAATATTATGATAGAGATACAAGAGGGGGCAATATTTATATCAGATGTTCATTATCCACATCATAATATAGATATTATTAATATATTAGATATTATTAATACCCCTCAACTATTTTTGATGGGTGATATATTTGATATGCTTTTTGATACTCCATATTTAATAGAGTATAATAGAGTATTAATTAATAAGATAAATCAACTCTCAAATAGTATTGATATATACTATTTTGAGGGTAATCATGATTTTAATCTCTCTTATATTTTTCCTAATATTAAAATATTTCCTATATCTCATCAACCACAAAAATTTATTTTAAATAATAGCTGTGTTACTTTAGCCCATGGTGATAAATATGATATGGGTATATTATATAATATATATACAAAAATAGTTAGAACCCATTTTATCAATAAGTTAATACCTAAATGGTTAATAAAAAAGAAGTTAAATCATCTTCAAACTAAAAATATATGTCATAAAAGAGATGATTTTAGAGATAGAGTATCTAAAATCTTAAATTTTTATAATAACACATTAATTATAGAGGCTCATTATCATCAAGGAGTTATTATAGATAATTATATATCACTTCCATCTTTAGTTTGTCAAAAGTCAATTGGCAATATTAAAAATAAAACAATGAGATTTATTAAATTTTAAAATGATATAATCCGTTTTAATAAAAGGATATAAATATGCATATTAAAAAAATTTTATCTCTAAACTATCATCCTCAATTAATTATTATATTAAATGAAGCATCATTTTTAGGTGCATCGGCATCTAATATATTAGGTATGATGTTTGCATTACATCTATTATCTGGTTCTATGGATAATACTTATAGATATTCTCTTGCTATATTTAGTATATTAATATTTATTACAAGAGTAGTCACCTCGTCTAAATCAACTAAATATATAAAAAAACATAATAAAGCAAATCCTATACATCTTATTATAACTTTAATTACTATTGTTTTGACCTCTATATTTTATACAATAATATTATGGTGGGCTCTTTTACATGATATAAAAGAGATAGATATATTTCTTATTACTACTATAGTTTTGGTTTTGATTGCAGGTAGTTCTTCTAGTATGAGTAGTGTTTTTGTAGCTTTTTTACTATATTTAACAGCAAATATTGTATCTCTAATCCCTGCCCTACTTTATCATGGTGGAGAGTCATTTTATATATATGCTTTTATTATATCTGTTTTTGTAATTGTTGTTATACAATCAGGACATAAACATTATACAGCATTAAGAGAATCAATATTACTCAAAGAAAAATTTAAATATAAAGTATCTTTAGAGGTAGAGAAAAATAGAAAAAAAGATGAACAGTTACTACACCAAACTAGATTGGCTCAAATGGGAGAGATGATAAGTATGATAGCACACCAATGGAGACAGCCATTATCAGCTATTAGTAGTAGAATAAACTCTATAGATATAAAAATCCAACTTAACAAATATGATTTTAATAATATCAAAGAGACAGAAGAGTTTTTGAAATATATGGAGAATGGACATCAGCATATTTTAGATTATGTAAACTCTCTATCAGAAACAATAGATGATTTTAGAACATTTTTCAAACCAAATAGAAGCAAAGAGCTAATATCTCTAACTACTCCAATAGAGAGAGCCTTATCTATTGTAGAGATTAAAATGAGTAATCACCATATTAAAATTATTAAAGATTACCAAATAGATAACAAAGTAGAAATACACTCTAATGAGATGATGCAAGTAGTATTGATTATTCTTAATAACGCAGAAGATAATTTTGAAGATAGAGAGATAGAAAATAAAGAAATTCATATATTTACAAAAGAGAATGAAGAGTATTATATTATAGAGATTAGAGATACAGGTGGAGGAATATCAGAAGATATTTTATATAAAATATTTGACCCATATTTTACAACAAAAGATAGTAAAACAGGAACAGGATTAGGATTATATATGTCTAAAACTATTGTAGAAGAGCATAATGAAGGAGTATTATCTGCCAAAAATATAGATAATGGTGTATCATTTGAGATTAAACTAAAGAAAAAAGAGGAACTTCTATAAAATGGGAAGTATAGATTTATATATTATATTTACAACTGCATTAATCGCTAGTTTTGGACACTGTACTGGTATGTGTGGTGGTATTGTAGTAGCATATAGTAGTGCTAAAATTGATACTAAAGATAACCTATTTAAACGAAACTTTTCTCATATTATATATAGTCTAGGTAGAGTTACAACATATACAATTATTGGAGCAATATTTGGAGCAATAGGAAGAGTAATCGCATTTACACCCACTACCAAAGGAGTACTATTTTTACTCACAGGAGTATTGATGATATTAGCAGGATTATCTCTAATTGGTGGAATAAAGTTTTTGACATCTATTGAGTTTTCAATCTCTCAAAATCGTTGGTATGGGAAGATATTTAAAAAAGTATTATCATCTAAATCTATAAGTAGTTTTTATATCTTAGGATTATTAAATGGAATTATCCCTTGTGGATTGGTGCTATCTTTTGCTATATTCTCAGCAAGTAGTGCTTCAATTATAGATGGTGCTACAATTATGTTTATTTTTGGATTAGCTACAATTCCTGCTATGTTTATATTAGCATCAATTACAAATTTATTACAAAAAGGTAGATTAAGAGATATTATGCTAAAAGTTGCCTCAATATTTGTAATATTATATGGTATATATACAGTATATAAAGGTTATCAATTTGTACTACATCCTATCATCACTCAAAAAGAGATAGATAAGATGAATGAGGGGAGTATTAGAAGTAAAATTGGTGGGAAATGTGGAGGAATGAAATGTGCACCAGGGAAGTGTGGTTAGTTTCTATATAAACTATATACTCCACCACTCTCTTCTAAAAACTCTATTGTCTTATTTTGCCCCAACTTTTTGGCATAATCTTTTGCCGTTAGACCTGATTTATCTTTTTTATTTATCTCTGCTCCATTTTCAAGTAACATAGATACTATTACTATATCACTAAAACAAGATGCCAACATCAAAGGGGTTATTCCACTTTTACGACTACTAATATTTACATCAATCCCACTCTCTATTGATAGCTTTACAATATCAACTCTTCTAAACTTTATAGCAATATCAAGTGTACTTAATCCATCTTCATTAAGCTCACAAATATCTGCTCCAAACTCTATTAGTAGGTTTATTATATCTAGTGAAGCGTAGGTTCTGATGGCATAGAATAATATTGTAGTTTCATCTGGTTCATCTAGTTCATACTCATGACCCAAAATTACTTTTTGATTTATATCATATCCATTTTGAAGAAGTTTTTTTAGTAGAACTATTGAGTCATTATCAATAGCTTCTAATACTCTATTTGAATGCTCCACCAAGCCCACCCATCATATTCATAGCTTGAGATTTTTTATTATCTTCTACCATTTTGGTTATATCGTTAATAGCAGATATTAGTAAAATTTGCAAAGACTCTTTATCTTCTAATAGTGAATCATCAATAGATATATCTACTACCTCTCCACCACCATTAGCTTTAATCTCTACCATTCCACCACCACTTTTAGATGTTAGTTCAATTGCGTCTAATTTCTCTTGCATCTCACCAGCCTGTTTTTGCATAGTCTCAAGCATCTCACCCATCTTACTCATATCTAATCCATCAAACATATTTAAACCTTTATTCTAATCCCATAAACTCTTGGGCTATTGTATTATCATCATTTACGATAACAATCTTTGGACTAAACTCATCAGCCTCTTTTTCGCTCATAGTAGCATAAGCTATAATAATTATCTTATCGCCAGTATGTACTTTTCTAGCAGCTGCTCCGTTTATACAAATATCTAATTTACCTCGCTCACCTGGTATTATATATGTAGAAAATCTTTCACCATTATTTACATTTACAATATCTACCTTTTGACCCACTCTCATATTAGAAGCATCTAGTAGGTCTCTATCAATAGTGATAGACCCTACATAGTTTAGGTTTGCATCGGTAATTGTAGCTCTATGAATTTTACTATAAAGCATCTCAATATTCATAAATTTATCCTATCTAACCATAGAAGCAGGTGCTACTGGTTCACCCCACATATCATCAGATATTACAAACTCTTGTACTACATTACCACCAATAATATGTTCATCGATAATTCTATCAATTTTCTCTTTTGTAAGACCTACATACATTGTATGACCTGGTTCTACTAGCATTACAGGACCTTGTTGGCATCTATTAAGACAACCTGTTTGGATAGGTGAAACCGTACCAATAATACCTTTCATCATCAAAGCTTGACCTAAGTATTGAAAAAGTTGAGCAGATTCAGGGTTATTTTGACTTACACAGCTAGGTTTTGGCATTCCTGGAGGTGCACTTTGTTGGCATTTGAATATATAAAATGCTGGTTGAGGTATTCCGTTCATCATAATTTTAGACCTTTAATATTTAATATAAGAGTAAAATACTCTTCTTTATAGAATTTTATCAAAAAAATCTCTTATTAAGCTTTAAAGAGCTGTTTTTAATATTTATTTTAGTTAAATTATACTATACTTAAAATATTATACTAAAGGAGTATGTTATGAAAAAGGTATTATTGGTATTTTTAATTCTGTTTGGTAGTTTTGTTTATGCCCAAACTCCTAGAGAGATATATATGGCTAGAATTAGTGAAAATGATAAATATAACTCTAGTGGTATGAGATTAAATAGTGTATCTGCTATTATTCGTCAAGATAGAGCAAATTACCATAAATTCTATCGTAGAGATAGAGGAGACTCTAGTGATAACTTTTTTTCTAGCAAAAGAAATAGAGCAATATTAGAACGAATGCTAAGAAGAGGATATATATCTCGTACTACAAGAAATGCAATTCTTTATGGTAATCCATTGATTGTGGTTAAGGTATATGATTATTATATAGATGTAGAGATTAGATAGTGAAAAAGTTTATCTTTTTTCTGATATTACCTATTTTTGCATACTCTATTTGTGATGATAATGCAGATAGATTAGCAGTATCATACAAGCAGATAAGCCATTGTCAAAATAATTATATTATATGGAATGATGGCACAAAAATGCTTTATGATGATGGTAAAAAAAAGAGTTTTGATAGGCTTTTAAAATCTCCTGATATAGAAGATATGTTTCATTTTAAATATCCTAAAAACTCTTTTAAAGCACCTCTTTATAATCAAGATGCAGGAAGAGTTAGAAATGATGCTTTTCTAAAAAAACTATATGGTAGTAGCAAAACTAAAGTCAAAAGAAAACTTAAAACAATTAGTTGGTTTGGACAACAAATTAGAGTAACTACTATAAATAATATTGATAAAAGATTAATTAAAATTTCACAAGAGTTAAATAACCTACCAAAAAAATTTAGAAAATATGTTATAAATATTGGTGGTACATTTAATTGGAGAAATATAGCAGGTACAACTAGACTTAGTTCTCACTCTTTTGGTAGTGCTATTGATATAAATGTAAAGTATTCAGCTTATTGGAGATGGAGCAAAGGAAAATATAGATATAAAAACCAAATCCCTCAAAGGGTAGTAAAAATATTTGAAAAATATGGATTTATTTGGGGTGGTAAATGGTATCACTATGATACAATGCACTTTGAGTATAGACCTGAATTGTTGAGATAAATTTATATTAAAAAAGAGTAGCTAAAAATGGACGATAGTGAGAGAGTTGAATATGAGAAGTATCAAAAATCTTTACATGACCAAGCTAGTGCTTATGAATCTACATTTGTAATTGGGCATATTAGAGGGCATGAAGTGGGGCTTAAAAAAGGAATTGAATTAGAACAAAAAAATAGTGAATTAAAGCTTAGAGAAGAGAAAAAGAAGAATGAATTAAAGCTAATCAAGATGGTTGAAAACTTATCTAAAAAAGGATTTGATATAGATAATATTTCTGATATTACAAATTTAACTATTGGTGATATTAAAACTATTTTATCTTAAAGTGAAATATATAGATTAAAAAAATATAGAACTATAGAAATTATCAAGAATAAAACGAAGATAGATTTGATATAATACACCAAAAACAGAGTAGTATATGAAAAATATAATCCAAAAGTTAGACCTTGATAGCTATATAGATAAATTTCAACAATTTTTAGCAAGAAAAAAGCCCGTAGCTATTCAAGGAGATATAAATCTTCATTATAAATATATCAAAGCATTAAGTAGTGTGGAGTTTCCTCCTCCTCCAGAAATTCCAAATTTAGATGTAGAGTTAAATTTACTTAAAAAACAGACAGTTTTAAGACTTAATGAGTTGTACTCTTTTGTAGAGATGATAAGCTATTTTAATAGACTCAAAAATATATCATTTCCTCCACTATTAGATAATTGGATAAGAGATATTGATGTGCCTGATGAGATTACTACTGTATTATCATATTTTAATGATGAGGGGGAGATAAATTCTCAAATTGATAAATCTCTTTTTAATATAGAAAAATCTATCAAGGTTAATAGAGGGGATATTAAAGAGTCTTTATATAAGATGGCACACTCTAGTAGATTGAGAGATTATTTGGTAGATAATCAGGTACATTTTAATAATGGAGAGGAGACTCTACTTGTAAGGGGTGGGTTTAATAATGCTCTTAAGGCTAGTGTTGTTGGGCGTTCTTCTAGTGGATATTTTTATATTATTCCTCAAAGTATATCTCATCTCAAAGAGAAGCAATCAGTTTTAATTAGTAAAAAAGAGGAGATTATATATGAGTATTGTAAAAATATATCAGCAATATTTCATAAATGGGAGAGGTTTTTAAATTATATTAATAAAGAGTTTGATAGATTTGATAACTATCAAGCAAGGGTATCTTTTGCTTCATCTTATGAGTACTCATTTGTGTTACCACAAAAAGAGAAAAAGATAGAACTTGTTGATTTTATACACCCTGCTATTAGTGATGGGGTGGTATTAAATATTAATCTATCTCGTAAGATAATGCTTGTAACTGGTGTAAATGCTGGTGGTAAGACAATGCTACTTAAATCTCTTTTGAGTTCGGTTTATCTTAGTAAATATCTACTTCCTTTTAAGTGTAACGAACATAAAACTAAAATTGGACACTATAAAAATATTGAGGCAATTATAGATGACCCACAATCTATCAAAAATGATATATCTACATTTGCAGGTAGAATGGTAGAATTTAGTAAGCTATTTTCTATTAGTAGTGCTATTGTGGGAGTAGATGAGATAGAATTAGGGACTGATAGTGATGAGGCAGCAAGTTTGTTTCGTGTAATGTTAGAAGAACTTAGTCATAGAGATATTACATTTATTGTAACAACTCACCATAAAAGATTAGCTTCACTTATGGGGGTAGAAGATAGTGTAGATTTAATCGCTGCTATTTATGATGAAGAGAAGCAAAGACCAACATATAGATTTTTACAAGGTAGTATTGGTAAAAGTTATGCTTTTGAGACTGCTCAAAGATATGGAATACCTGCTAATATTGTGGAGAAATCAAAAGTAGTCCATGGAGAGGATAAGGGTAGATTAAATGAACTAATTGAACAATCTACATCATTAGAGAGAGAGATGAGAAGCAAAATTAGTAAGCTAGATGATGATAAAAAGAAGCTTATTAAAAAAGAGATATATTTAGATACCAAAAAAGATGAGTTAGAAGAGGAGTATAAAAAGCGATTAGCTAATATGGAACTCCAATATAGAGAAGCAATATCCAAAGCCCAAGATGCCCTAAGAGTACAAGAGTCAAGAGAGGGAAGAAGATTATTAAATCAAGCACATAAAATCCAAGATAAAAAACAAAAAGAGCCTCAACCACAAGAGAAGATAGAGTTAAAAGTGGGAGATAGTATCAAATATCGCACTCATAGAGGAGAGATTTTATCAATTAGAGGAAATAGTGCTATGGTTGTAATTGATGGAATGAAAATGACTCTTAAATTAAATCAACTCAAAAGAGTATCAAAACCACAAAAACTAAAACCCAAAAAGATTAATCTACATATTGAAAAGAGCGGTGCAAGAGTATCTCTAAAGGTAATTGGAAAGTATGGAGATGAGACTATTGAAATGGTAGATAAATTTATATCAGATGCTTTGATTAATAATTTAAGTGAGATAGAGATTATTCACGGAACAGGTGGAGGAGTTTTATCCAAATTAATATCAGAGTATCTTAAATCCCACCCACGGGTAGAGTCATTTCATAGAATGAAAGGTAATTTAGGTATTACTATTGTAAATTTATAGTAACTTTAAAGTTTTTAGTAGTATAATTTTTAAATGGTAATATTTCAACACCTCTTTACCATTCTCTTTTAGATAATACAAAATATTAGGAATTTATTGATGAACGCTAAAAAAAAGACTACCGTTATCCTCTCTGTAATATTTTTTATAATTTTTTTAATGATGATTATAAATATATCTTTTAACTTTAGGAATTATGGTATTAAGAGTGTAGAAGATAAGGTTTTGATGGTGTCCGATATTATTAAACATAGTCTTACTTCACATATGGTTAATGGAATTATGGACAAGAGAGAGTTTTTCTTAAATGAGATAAAAAAATCAAAACATATCAAAGAGTTATGGTTAGTTCGTTCTCCTACTGTATTAAAACAGTATGGTAAGGGGTTGAAAAATGAAATATCTCAAGATAAAATAGATGATGCTGTAATTGCAAGTGGTGAGTCTCAAAAGATTATTACAGAGAGTATATTTTCTAATAATACCTTTAGAATGACTATACCCTATAATGCTATAATTACACCAACTATCAATTGTCTAAAGTGTCATGATGCAAAAGAGGGTGATACCTTGGGTGCTATATCTATTATTATGGATATGAATGAACTCAAAGCTATTGGACTTAGTACAGTATTTGATATTGCAATGATAGCTTTTGCTGTGATGCTATTAATTCAACTCTTTACAGGTAAATTGCTTAGTCCATATATGTTGATTTTTGAATCTATCAAAGATGTAATGAAAAAAGCAAATAATGGAGATTATAGTGGAAGAGTAAGAGAGATTGGTTCACAAGAGAGTCAAGATGTTGCTAACTCTATCAATACACTTATTAAACGATTTCAAGATATACTCAATGAGATAGAGAGTAAAATAGATATATTCTTATCTCACAAACAAGAGATTCGTTCATCTGACCCATTAGAAGATGTCAAGCAGACAATATCTCAACTTTCTGATTTGTATAAATTCAAACGAACAATAGAACACGATATTACAATTGATGATATTTACAAGAGATTAATTACAGTATTTGAAACCAAGATAAAGATAGATGACTTTACTATTATAGAGTGTAATACTACTAAAAAAAGTATAAATATTATATACTCATCTAATGGATTACACTGTAATGTAGCACAAGATGGATGTAGAGCAGATAGGTCTAGTACTACTGTAAACTCTTGTCAATTTGTTAATATTTGTGGTAGTTTTCATGATGAAGATAAATATTATATATGTTTACCATATTCAATATCTAATGATTTAGATTTGATTATCTCAATTGTATCTAGTTCTAAAGAAGAGAATTTAAGATTAACACAAGCAATTCACCTTATTGATGATTATATAGATAGTGCAAAAAGTGAATTTGTAACCAAAAAACTTATGCATCAACTTCAAGAGAGTTCATATAGAGATGCACTTACAAATCTATATAATAGAAAATATTTAGAAGAGTTTATAGATAGGGCTGTAATAGAACATAATAATAATACCACAAGTTATGGTGTATTGATGGCAGATATTGATTATTTTAAGATGGTAAATGATACTTATGGACATAGTGTAGGTGATGAAGCACTCAAAATTATAGCCAAAACACTACAAGATGCTATTGGTGAAAATGATTTAGCTGTAAGATATGGTGGTGAAGAGTTTATTGTTATCTTATATGATTGTGATGATGAGAAGCTATTAAGTATTGCTCAAAATATTAGAACTACTTTTGAAAAAAAGAAGATAAAAGCAGGTAATGGTATTACATTTACCAAAACTATTAGTATTGGTGGGGCATTACTTGATGATGATAGCCCTAATTTTTGGAAAATTATCAAGTTAGCTGATGTAGCACTATATGATGCTAAAAATAGTGGTAGAAATAGAGTAGAAATATTTGATAAAATTAGAGAAAGAGATGATAATTTTGATATAGATTATTGATTTTAATAAAATTAAGATATAATCTCATCTCAATTTAAAAGTAAAAAGGATAGAAATGTTAGAAGGTATAATTAGAGAGAGTATCGGTAAGTCAAATGCAAAGCAACTTAAAAGAGATGGTTATCTAATCGCTAACATATATGCTAATGGTGTAGAGAACATTAATGCAGCATTTAAGCGTGGTGATTTTGTAAAAGCAGTTAGAGCAAAAGATGATTTAGTTTTACCAATTAAAGTAGGTGATAATGAGTTAGATGTTGTAATCCAAGAGTATCAACTACACCCAATTAATGGTGATATTTTACATGTTGATTTAAGAGTAGCTGTTCCAAATCAATCAACAAACTTTTTAATTCCAGTAAAAACTGAAGGAATACCTAAAGGTCTTAAAAACAAAGGTGTTTTAATTATCAACAAAAAAAGAATTAAAGTAAGAGGTACTATTGAAAATATGCCATCTACATTTACTCTTGATATATCAGATTTAGATAGAGAAGATTCAATTCTTATTAGAGATATTGAAGCACCAGCTAATTGTAAAATTATGGAAAGAGCAGATGTTTCTATTTGTGGTGTAATCAAAGCAAAATAGTCCAACTTTTAGCTTTAAGATAATTATCTTAAAGCTAAACCTCCTCAATCCAAACCCTCTTACCATCAAAAACAACACCAAAAGATAAAATATTATCATATCCCTTTTTTCTAACGGCTGTTATATACTCTCTCTCTTTGATTTGATTAATAGCACTCAATAATGCTTTTTCCTTG
>JAMOOX010000013.1 GCA_027065045.1 Campylobacteraceae bacterium
CTACAATTAGCTTCTAAAGAGATTGCTAAAAATGTTACGAGTGTTATAATTAATTTTTTGTTCATAAAAATTCCTGTTTATAGTTTTTGTGCTGGGCGTTTTGTGACATTTGCATCTGTATTTAGATAGATAGGATCTCCACTTGTATTTCCTGTATCTATTAGTTCATAAGAGTATACTGTTTCATTTACATCCAAATAAACTATACTTCCAACATATACATCAGAGTATGTTACTTTTGCTGTTATATTAGCATCACCATCAAAGAAAAGAGTAATAGGATTAGTCATTCCTATCCCTTTTGGTTTATATACTATCTTAACTGTCTCATTTTCATCTTCAGAAGTTAATTCTACTCCATAATTGACATCATTACCTTGAACACCAAAATATGTACAATCTGATTTATATATTTTTCCTATAATTGTAGAATTACTCTCTCCCTCATTATTTCTATCTGTTAATTTAATAGAATCTTTTAGGATAGGAATATAGTCTTGATATACTATATCCGAGGCATTACCTCCTCCTAACTTTTTTGTTACTCCATCAACAGCAATCACTTGAAGATGATAAGCTTCTTGATCTGCTGTTATCAATCTATTTATACCTGCTAATGTACAAAATGAGTATTGATTATTACTATCTTTTTCAAATTCACCTACTTTATTTAAAGCACTAGATGGTTTATAATCTGGAATCTGATTATTAAAAACATAAAATCCAGTTGCATCTGCAGTTGATTTTAAAGTGACTGTTGTACCATTATCATCATTAGGAACTGTTGTACTTCCACTTTGTATATCTATAATTGGTTTAGATGGTTTTATAAAATCTATAACTTGACCTATATCTTTATTTAATAGATTCGAACCTTTTGTATTTGCAATATTGAGAGTTATATTATAATTATTACCTGCTAAAAGTGAAAGTTCATGAGAATTAATATTAGCAATATGGTAACTACTTGTTTTACTTTTTCTTAACTCTATATTATGACCATCAATAATCGCACTTACCATACTATTTTCATTATCTTCACTATCCAAATTAAGAGATAGTGTACCAGATATATCGTTATAACTTGTGCCATCTCTGTTAAAACTTGAACTGTACCCTAACTTTAACTTAACATCTAAAAGAGTTGGTTCAATCTCTGTCTTTGCCTCTAAATAAACCCAATATCCAGCACTACTATCTGTCTGAAAAAGTGTATATTCATGAGAATCAAATAGATTTGAAAATCCTCTTGTTAAATCTACACTTTCCCAACTAATAGAACCATCAGATATATCCACATTACCACTAACCATAGCCTTCATCTCAAAACCTGCATCTCTCATAGAATAAAGTGGTCCTCTATATATATAACCTGAACTATGTACTGGATTAAAGTTAAGGTCATCTATTAAATCTGGGGAAACTGTATTTATAGAAGCTTTTACAAAATTTTCAAGAGAATAAACACCTTTTATAGCACCCTTAGATAAATTACTATCTGTTGTTGTATTTTGAAGTTGGTCTGCTGTTGTTAATTCTATATTTTCTTTTACACCAAAGTTCTCACCATTTTTGACGGTTGTAAAGATTACTATTTTATTTCCGATACTTTTTGCATTTATATTATAATTATTATCAATAGCAGTTGCATACTCGTTAGCTGTTTGGTTACCATCCACTATTATTTCTCCATCTAAACCTGTTCCATAAACTCTTAATTTTGATATATTATCTTCATCTGTATAATTAAAAACTCTTGTAAATGTATGGTCTTTAATATAAAATGGTTTTAATGAAGCTATAAGAACTTTATCTAAATCCATAGAGCTATCATAATCTGTATCTATCGCTGTACTTAGAAATGTTGCATTTCCAGTTGTTAAACTCAAAGCGGTAGCAACTGTTGATAAATTTGTGTCTATCGTAATTAAGTTTGTATCACTTGCATCATCTGCTGTACTTTGAAGCTCTACTTTTGCCAAAGATTCTGAAGCTGTACCTGCTCCAACTAATGGTTCAATAATCATACTGTATTCAGCATATTTTGACATCGCTCCAAAACTGTCTGTATCTAAAACAGTAGTTGCATTCATCTCCTCTATATCACTGATAGCATCTACAAATTGAGGATTTACTTTATAGGGAATAGCTCCTGTTAAAGTTGTAATAGCACTTATTGTATCATTTATCTCTTCATTTACTAAAAAACGATTATCTGAGATTAAAATTATTTTTGTTGTAGTTACGGGAAAAGCTTTTAAATTAAAATTTTGTGGCATTGAAGCATCTATCTTTGCCTGTTTAATAGTTTCATTAATACTTAAACAAGATGTTAAAATTTTACTTTCTCCACCACCCTGTATAGTATTAATTTCTACCGCACTATTTGCAGAGGAGTTCCATATTTTTATAGTTCCAATATCTGTTGTTAATGTTAAAATAAGACCTGTTGAAGCCTTTTTAATAATAGAGTCGTCATCACTAAAAGATATTAAATTCCAACCTTCTGCTAAGTGTTTATTATATTCTAAAGTTGAAATATTTGAATCTCCTAAAACAACTCCTCCCTTAGTGTTAAGTGGTCCATCTATCTGTCCCCAATATGATTTACCTTTTTCAAGTTCCAAAAAATCATTTACAGAGTCATCATTCCGTGTATCAAAAAGATCCCATCGTGTATCTTGGGCATTATAGGAATATAATCTCAAAAAATCATCACTCGTAGCTACTTCTTGATGTGAAGATTTGTCATAATATGCTGAAATTAGTGGATTATTTGAAAGATTAAAATCTACAATATCTCTTACTTCACTTAATGTAGAAAGTGGCATTCCTATTATAGATTGAGTTAATTCTCCATAGGCTGGATTTCTATAATCATTAGCTATATTTAAATAACTTCTATGAACACTAGTATTATCATCTTTAGAAGTATATTCTACAACTCTATTTTCAAGAGATGATGAATATGTTATAACAAAATCTGGACCACCATCCTTTTCCATACATACATACATAGTATGTTTAGGTTCTGTACTATTAAACACAGCACCTGTTGTATCTATACGTACTTGAATATAAGGAAGAGTTAATGATTTTAATTTTCCAAAACTAGATAAATTTGAATCTATGGGATCTATTAAACCATCTGTAAAATTTCCATCTTGATTTATATCTATAATATTATATTTTATATCATCAGTTATAGAAAAATTTCCCGATGCACTTCCAGAACCAGCTCCTGTAGAGCGTAAACCTGTCACTCCAAAAAGCACCCACGATTTTTCATGACCTACACTATCTGATAAAGGGATATAGTCTGCTATGAGTAAAGTGGTTGTAATAAGTGTTATTTTTATAAAATTGAAAATACTTTTCATCTCTATTCCTTAAAAACAATATACTATATTTTTATTCTCTTTATAATAATTATAGCATAATGCCAAAAAGTAAATCTTATATTTTTTTAAATATTTTTAATCTCTTCACAGTAAAAAATTTACATCGGCATAAATAGTTTAAAAGCTGTGAAAAATATTCCTGTTATAGCTATTATCTGTGCAAAAAACATACCAACTACCCATTTAATAGTCTCTACTTTACTATTTAGTATCTCTTTCGTCAATTTAACATCTAAATTTTTAATCTCTTTTCTTGTTTCTGAAATCTCTTTCGTCAATTTAACATCTAAATCTTTTATCTCTTTTGTCAATTTAACATCTAAATCTTTAATCTCTTTTTTTGTATCTGAAATCTCTTTTGTTATTTTCAGATCTAACTCTTTGATCTCTTTTGTCAGTTGAAGTTGAGTATCTGTTACATCTGCTTTTGTTGCATGATATTTTAGGTCGGGGTATTCTCTTTTTATCTCATTTATAAACTCATCTATTAATAGAGTTTTCTCATTATCTGTAAGTGATTGATTTGTTAATATCGCTTGGATTATATCTACTTTTGATCTGTTTGGAGACATTATATTTCCTTTTTATCTTTATTATTTTTACTCTCTTAGTCACGAATAAATTCGCGATTCCATACCATTAGTTTAATCCTATACTCCTATAAATCAATCCTAGTATTAAAAATGTAGATGTTATAGTTAATCCCAATGACCAAAACATAAATCTATCCATTCTTTTTCCTAAATCTTTATT
>JAMOOX010000014.1 GCA_027065045.1 Campylobacteraceae bacterium
TGATATATAGATTTAGCTAGGCACTACAATAATTTAGAGCTTTAACTTTCCTTAGTGGGTGGGGATTTAGTCGTTGCTTAAGGAAGGTTTGGGGCGAAGTCGGGAGAAAAGGGGTTGGAGTATTAATCTTGTAGGGTGTGATTGCTATCACACCTTTTTATAGGTGAAACCTACCATTATATTTTCTTACAAAATGGATGATAATCACCTTTAAGTCCAATAGCATCTAAATTTCTAATAGTTGAAACAGTTCTAATAGAACCATAAGCCTCATCAAGTCCAAATCCATTGCCTTTGATTATCTCTTGATAACTTAGTGTATGTAAATCTGTAAATCCTCCACTAAACTCTAACTCCTCTTTATCAACAGTGATACTTCTAAAAGTTCTTTGTCCTGTTGCTTTGACATCATCTGGAATATAATCATAATTTACAGATAAAAACCATCTAACAGTGGCATTTTTGAGCTTGAAATACCCAGAGTTTGTATCAGGAGTTTTAATATGTACTATATTTTCCTCTACATCTCCAAAAATCCAACAAAGCATATCATAAAAATGCACTCCAATATTAGAAGCAATTCCACCTGATTTACTCTCATCACCTTTCCAACTTGTAAAATACCATTTACCTCTACTTGTAAGATATGTTAAATCTATGTCATAAATTTTATTAGGGTTTTCTTGTAGCTCTTTGCTAATTCTCTCTTTGAGAGCTATAATTGATGGGTGTAGGCGAAGTTGAAGTATATTATAGACTTTTTGACCACTCTCTTTTTCTATAATTTTAAGAGCATCAATATCACTAGGGTTTAAAACTAATGGTTTTTCACAAATTACATCTGCTTTATGTTGTAGTCCATATCTAATATGAGCTTCATGTAGATAATTTGGCGAACAGATAGAGAAATAGTCTATTTTATTTTGACGATTAAAACTATTTATAAATGTATCAAACTTTTCAAACTCTGTAAAAAAATCAGCTTGTGGAAAGTTGCTATCTATAATACCAATTCCATCATAAGGGTCAAGTGATACTATAAGATTATTATCTGTATCTTTGATAGCTTTCATATGTCGTGGGGCAATATATCCACTAGCCCCAATTAGTGCAAAATTCTTCATTATAATCAACTCCAATAGTAATATTATTAGAGCTGATTATATCTAAAAGAGATAAATATTTTTAATCAAATTGATATTTAAATGCAAAGGTTACAGAGTTTTGTTCATTTGATACTTCTATACCCATAGGACTTGTAATAGTCGCATCTGTAGCATAAACATAAGCTAAATCAATAGCCATTTTTTCACTTAGTTTATATCCTAAACCTAATGTATAGTGTGTATCACTAAATGCAGGGAAACCTAACATATTGAAGAATATATTACTATTTGTTGCAGATGGTGTTGCTGTTGGTGCTAGTGTAGCTAAATCTTTTAGAGGAGATTCTGCATAATTATATCCTGTACGAAGAACTAAATCACCCATTGTATAAGCTGTACCAATTGCAAATACATCTTGGTCTGCCCAACCAAAGTTATCATATCCATCAGCCTCTGACCAAAGGATTTTTCTATAATCAGCAGTAATTGCAAAATTACCATCAACATAAGCTATACCTATACCATACTCTGTTGGTTGAGATAGTTTCAATGGGTCATATATACCATCACTATTAAAATCATAAGCATTTTCATACTCTGTCTCTACTTCACTTTGGTAATATAGACCAATTGATAGATTACTATTTATATGATAACCAAGTCCTACTTGAAAACCAAAACCAAAATCTTCACTTACTCCACCACCTCTTTGAGTAGCTGTTGCAGGATTGCCTGTAGCATCTGGTGCAATAGCTGATATATTTAGTGAACCATAAGATATTGTAGCACCTAAACCAATTCGTAAATCACCCATAGCATAACTAATAGATGGTACAAATCTCATATATTGTAAGTTTGTTCTCATATTAGCTGTACCAGTAGCAGGGTTTTCTCCTCTATAATCTACACCCATACCAGATACACCAAACATACCAAATCCATAAGATAAGTTATCTGTAATATGGTCTGTAACAGCAATTTCAGGAATCATAAATGTATCTGCACTACTCTCAACTTCTGCACCATTACCCATTCTAGGATTAGTAACTTTAGCATTAATAGTAGGCATAAATATAGTTGCACCAAACATACCTTGAAGACCTTTACTATCTACAAGCCATGCAGGGTTTTTAAATACAGAATCTGCACCCATTCCCATAGCTATACCTGTCCCACCCAATGCTCTTGACTCTGGTCCAAGACCTATCATATTATCACCATTAGTAGCAAAAGCTAAAGATGCTGTACATATTGATAAAATTATTGCTTTTTTCATAGTTATATATCTCCTAAATTTTTTTAATATTATATTATCATATATTTTTATATAACATTATAATATATAGGATATATTACATTATTTATTTATCTGATGATACCAATTGTTACTTATTTTCTAATTTATGTTATACTCTGTTTAAAAAAGGAAAATTTAAATGATTAGAGCTTTTATAACATTTTCTATGGATAAACCTATTATAAATCATATATTATTTGTTTTTATGATGATTTTATCTATTTTTGCTTATCAAAATATTCCAAAAGAGATTTTTCCTCCATCAAACTTAGATGAGATTTCTGTAACTGGTGCTTATATGGGGGCTAGTGCTGATGTCTTAGACAAGATGGCAGTTAAGAGTATTGAAGATGAGCTTAAGGGTATAAGTGAGATTGATAGTGTAGAGACTACCATTCAAAATGGATATTTTTATATTAAATCAACCATTAAAAGTGGAAATGATAATCAGCTTGTATTAGGAGATGTCAAAGATATTATCTCTAATATCAAAAGAGATTTACCATCTGATATGAATGAGCCTAATGCTAATATTATAGTACATGATTTTCCTCTACTTTTGGTTGCAATTTCAGGCGAGGTTGAGAAAAAAAGACTTATTGAGATAGCAGAAGAGTTTAAAAGTCAATTAAGTAGATTAAATGACCTTAGTTCTATTGCTATACAAGGGGATGCTGATGATGAGATATTAATATCTATTGATGAAAAGAAGATTGAAGCTTATGGATTATCAAAATCTGATACACTTAGAGCTATTAGTTCTCTTAGTACAATATTTCCAATTGGTACAATAGAACAAAAAGGAGAACATCTATATCTTTCTACAATTAATGGCGAAAAGAGTGCCAAAGCATTAGGCGATACAATTTTAACAATATCCAATAAAAAAGTTCATCTCAAAGATATAGCATTAGTAGAGTTTAAGCTTAGTGATAGTAATCAAATCTCTCACTATAATAGCAAACAAAACCTATCAATAAATATTACCAAAACCAAAGATGGAAATGCTATTGCACTAAGTCGTGAAATTAAAAAGATGCTCAAAGAAATATCTATTAAATATGATGATGTAGAGATGGAGATATATACAGATACATCAATTTGGATTAAAAATAGACTAAATCTTGTATCTTCTAATATTCTTTTTGGGCTTATATTAGTCTTTTTTGCTCTACTTCTTAGTGTAAATTCTCGTATTGCTATTGTGGTGGCATTGGGTATTCCTGCTTCATTTATGATTACTCTTGTAACTGCTGATATGATAGGATATAGTCTTAATATGCTCACACTATTAGGTGCTTTGATTGCTCTAGGAATGATAGTAGATGAGGCAATTGTAGTAGCTGAAAATATTCATAGACATTTTGAGATGGGTAAATCCCCAAGAGATTCTGCTATTGATGGTGCAGTTGAGATGTTTCCTGCTGTTATTACAGCTACACTTACAACTGTATTTGCATTTTTGCCACTACTTATTATGAGTGGAGAGATGGGAATGTTTATGAAAGTATTACCTGTAATGATAAGTATATTACTACTTAGTTCTCTTTTTGAAGCATTTTTCTTTTTGCCACTACATGCCAAAGAGTTATACTCATTTAAAACTAAAAAAAATCATAAAGAGGTAACACCATTTTGGGATATTAATATTAAAATATACAAAGCAGTTATCTCATTTATGTTTAAGCATAAAATCAAATCTCTTATCTTAATGGTAATTATTATTATTACATCTACAATGGCAATGTTTAAAATAACTAAATTTCAACTATTTCCTGAATTTGATACTACTCAAATATATATTAGTGGTAAAATCAATATTAATAATAAACTAGAAGAGACCGAACTCAAAGTAACAGAGATTGAAAAAGAGTTAGTCAAGAGATTAGGAGAGAAAGAGATAAGTTCTGTTACCTCTGTTGTTGGACTTAAAATGAATCCTGACCAATCATTTGAAACAGGAGATAACCTATTTCAAATCTTTGTAAATCTACATGAAAAAGCACCAGAGAATATATTTGATAAATATATCAATCCATATCTATCATTAGAGTATGATGGAGAGGATATGATAAGAGTGAGAAAAGCACAAGAGATAGCTAAAACACTAGATAAAGAGCTAATTCAAGATGCTAAAATCAAAAAAGATAGTAAAGGTAAATTAATATTTAATGAAATTAATGTATTTGTACCACAAACAGGAATTACAAGTTATGATATAGATATTGGATTTAGTGATACTAATATTACAAAACTCTTAGATGCTATAGAGAGATTAAAAAATAAGTTGAGTTTGATTGATGGTGTAAATGATATATCAGATAATGCAAAAGAGGGTGTAAAAGAGGTGAAATTTAGAGTCAATGAGTATGGACAAGATTTAGGATTTAATGAAGCATACATCACATCAACTCTCAAAGGTATATTTTTAAAATCAGAATATGGGAAAAGTTTTGATGATAAGGGATTAATAAGAATTAAAATAAAAGATATAAATAAAGATAGCAGTGATATATTAAACTCTATTAAATTAACTACTCCAAACCAACAAGAGGTAGTAAGATTAAAAGATATTTGTGATTTCTACTACAAAAAAAGCTTTGTAAAGATATTCAAAGAAGATAGCAATAGAGTCCGTTCAGTATTTGCTAGAGTAGATGCCAAAAAAATTATAGCATCAGAGGTAACAACCCAAATCCAACCACTATTAGATGAGATTTCTAAAAGTGGTGTAGAGGTAATTATTAAAGGAGAAGCAAGAGAAAATGCAAAATTAAAACAAGAGATGTCCCAAGCATCTATGATAGCAATATTTTTAATATTTATATCACTTGTTTGGATGTTTAACTCAATGCTATTACCTCTTCTTGTAATATCATCTATCCCACTATCAATAGTTGGTGCGTTAATAGGTGCAAAAATTGTAGGAATAAACCTCACAATGCCAGGTGTTATGGGAATAATAGGATTAGCAGGAGTTGTGGTAAATGATGGATTAATTATGATAAGTTTTATTAGAGAATCAAATAATCTTAATGAAATAGTAGAAAATGCCTCTACAAGATTAAGACCAATATTACTAACATCAATTACTACAATATTAGGATTATTTACACTAATGTTCTTTGCAAGTGGTCAAGCACTTATTATCCAACCAATGGCAGTATCTCTTGGATTTGGTATCGCTTGGGCTACGGTTCTTAATTTATACTATATTCCACTACTTTATAGTGTGATTTATAGGGTGAAAAAAGATTAGATTTAAAGAGTAATATTTATTATTACTCTTAATAGACCTCATCATGACTACCAATATCTACTAAATATATATTATTCTCAATTATAATAATAGATAAAATAATTCTATATTCATAGTTTAAACTACAACTATATAAATCATTTAGTTTCCCACCTAATTTATGGGTTTTAAGTGATGGTTCAAATGGATTATTTTCTAAATTTAAAATCACTTTTTTAAATTTTTCTTTTAGTTGTGGATGTTTTTTAAAAAACTTTTTAGCCTTTTTTACAAAACTATCTCTTCTTAATATATTATACACTAAAAACCTAACTCTTCAAAAAGATTATTTGGTTTTACAATTTTAAATTCATCTATTTTATCACTTTTTATCTCTTCTAATGTATATAAACACTCTTTCGTATCTATTTTAAATTCATCATTTTTTAAATCTATTTTTTTTATATCTTTAATTATATCTATAGATGGTATATTTTGTATCATATATATTAAATGATGATATGCTGTATCTGTCATACTGAGTGTAACTTGATGCATTTAAATCTCCTATCAATTTTATATTAGCAAAAATTATAGTTTATTTTCTTTAAATAGTTACTTAAAGATAATATTTATCAGCATATCTACCCTTTTCTAGTTTATATTATTCCTTATTAAAAGGAAACTAATTGAAAAATTATAATAAAAGTAGTTGATTTAAAAGTTAAATTTTGATATAATCGCAGTTCAATTAAGGTCAATATGAAATTGACGAGTTCTTTATAAGGGTAAAAATGGAAAAAATTAGATTAAAGCTTAAAGCTTATGATCATCGTGTCTTAGACAGATCAGTTGCTGCTATAGTAGATGCAGTTAAGAGAACTGGAGCTCAAATTAGAGGTCCTATCCCAATGCCAACTAAAATGAAGCGTTATACAGTTCTTAAATCTCCGCATGTTAATAAAGATGCAAGAGAGCAATTTGAGATTAGAATTCATGGAAGAATGATTGACATTGTTTCTGCTACATCAGATACTATAGATTCACTTATGAAGTTGGATTTAGCACCTGAGATTGAAGTAGAAATTCGTTCAATGGATAAATAAGGAGTATAATAGATGGAATTTTTAGTAGAAAAAATTGGTATGAGCAGAACTGTTGAAGTGCCAAGCGTTCCTGTTACTCTTCTTAGAGTTCATGAAGTAAAAGTATGTGAAGTAAGAGAAGATGGTAAAGCATTAGTAGCTTACTCAAGTAGTAAAAAAATGAATAAAGCTATCGCTGGACAACAAGCTAAATTCAATGTATCAGAAGACTTTAACAAGTTTATGACGATTGAAGTAGCAGAGGGTACAGAAGTTGGTGATTTAAGTACAGCACCACTAAGTGAAGCTACTCTTGTAAGAGCATCTTTTACTACAAAAGGTAGAGGTTTCTCTGGTGGTATGAAAAGACATAACTTCGGTGGAGGACCTGGTAGTCACGGTCATAGATTTGGTAGAAGAATTGGTTCAATCGGTAATGCTGAGTGGCCAGGTCGTGTTCAAAAAGGTAAAAAAATGCCAGGTCAATATGGTAATACAAAAAATAGTGTAAAAAATGATATAGTATCATTTGACGCTGAGAACGGTATTTTAGTATTAAAAGGTTCAGTATCAGGTCATAATGGTGCTAAAGGTCTAGTAAGGATTGTTAAATGAGTAACCCAGTATTAGTAAAAACAAGTGAACTTCCTCAAAAGTTTTTAGAAGTTCACCCACATAATGTATATTTATATTGTAAATCTTATTCTGCTGGACTAAGAGCAAACTCTGCTCAGGCGAAAAATCGTTCTGCAGTTAGAGGTGGTGGTAAGAAGCCATGGGCTCAAAAAGGTGGAGGTAGAGCAAGAGCTGGTTCACTTCGTTCTCCAATATTTGTTGGTGGTGGTGTTGCATTTGGTCCTCAAAACAACAGAAACTACAATCAAAAAGTAAATAAAAAGCAAAAGAAATTAGCTCTTTATCATGCATTAGCTGAAAGAAGTGCAAATGAGCAACTTTTTGTAACAGATATGGTATCAATTGAGTCTGGTAAGACAAAAGATGCTAAAAGTTATATAGATGCACTAAACCAAAGAGATGTTTTAGTAGTAAAAGAGTTAATAGATGATAAAACATATTTAGCATTTAGAAACCTTGAAAATAGCTATCTAATAGAAGCAAATGAGCTAAATGCTTATTTAGTATCTGCATACCATTCAATAGTAATTGAAAAAGCAGTTTTAGATAAATTGACAAAAGAGAGTTAAGATGGCAGATATTACAGATATTAAAGCAATATTATACACAGAAAAAAGTATTGAACTTCAAGAAGATGGTGTTATTGTTGTACAGACAGCTCCAAGAATGACTAAAAATGGTCTAAAAGAGGTATTTAGAGAGTTCTTTGGAATTAATCCTTTAAAAGTAAATTCACTTAAAGTAAATGGCAAAGTGAAAATGTTTAAAGGTAGAGCAGGGAAGAGAGCTAGTATGAAAAAATTCTATGTTAAGCTTCCAGAAGATGCTAAAATAGAAAGCTTAGCGGTATAAAGGGAATAGAGTATGGCAATTAAAACTTATAAACCAACCACACCAAGCCGTCGTTATATGACAAACTTAGATAGTGGTGATATTACTGCTAAAGCTGGTGTAAGAAGTCTATTGAAAAATATTTCTAGAAAAGCTGGTAGAAACAGTAATGGTAGAATAACTTCAAGACATAGAGAAGCTGGTGCAAAAAAACTATATAGAATTATAGATTTTAAAAGAAATAAATTTGGTATAGAGGGTAGAGTAGCTACTATTGAGTACGACCCATATAGAAACTGTAGAATTTGTCTAATTCATTATGTAGATGGTGATAAAAGATATATCTTACAACCAAAAGGTCTAAAAGTAGATGATAGAATTATGTCTGCTGAATCAGGACTAGATATTAAAACTGGTAATACTATGAGATTAAAAAGTATTCCTGTGGGAACTTTAGTTCATAATATTGAGATGAGTCCTGGTCATGGTGGGCAACTTGCTAGAAGTGCTGGTGGATATGCTCAAATTATGGGTAGAGATGGAAAATATGTATCACTTAGATTACCATCAGGTGAGATGAGATATATTTTAGACCAGTGTCTTGCAACAATTGGTACAGTTGGTAATGAAGATTTTATCAATATCGTAATTGGTAAAGCTGGTAGAATTAGACATTTAGGAAAAAGACCTCAAACTAGAGGTAGTGCGATGAACCCAATAGATCACCCACACGGTGGTGGTGAAGGTAAGACTAATTCAGGTCGTCATCCAGTTTCTCCTTGGGGTACTCCTGCTAAAGGTTATAAGACTCGTAAGAAGAAATCAAGTGATAAATTAATAATCTCTAAGAGAAAGAAATAAGGGGCTAAAATGGCAAGATCTACGAAAAAAGGTCCATTTATAGATGGTCACTTAATGAAAAAAGTATTAAAAGCAAAAGAGGAAAAATCTAAAAAACCAATTAAGACTTGGTCAAGAAGATCAGTAATTTTTCCTGAGTTTATTGGATTAACAATCAATGTTCATAATGGAAGAAATTTCATTCCTGTATTTGTAACTGAAAATCATGTTGGTTATAAATTAGGTGAATTTGCTCCAACTAGAACATTTAAGGGTCATAAAGGCTCAGTTCAAAAGAAAGTAGGTTAGGATATGAGTAGAGCACTATTAAAATTTTCAAGAGTATCTCCTACAAAAGCTAGATTAGTAGCTAGAGAAGTACAGGGAATGAATGCTGAACTTGCACTTGCATCTTTGGAATTTATGCCAAATAAAGCAGCTAGAATCATCTCTAAAGTTATAGCATCTGCTGTAGCAAATGGTGATTTTGAACCAGAAGAGGTAGTAATTACTTCTTGTAGAGTTGATAAAGGTTCTGTTATGAAAAGATGGAGACCAAGAGCTCGTGGTACTGCTACAAGAATTCTTAAGCCAACTGCTCATATTTTAGTTGTTGTAGAAGAAGTAAATAATGGGAAGGAAGCGTAACTATGGGTCAAAAAGTAAATCCAATAGGTCTTAGACTTGGAATTAACAGAAACTGGGAATCAAGATGGTTTCCTGCAAAAGATAGAGCTGTTAAGTTTATAGAAGAAGATTATAGAATTAGAAAATATCTTAAAAAAGAGCTTTTTTATGCTGGTGTTAGTAATATCATCATTGAAAGAACAGTTAAAAAATTAAGAGTTAATATTGTTACTGCAAGACCTGGTATTATCATTGGTAAAAAAGGTGCTGATATTGAGAAGCTTAAAGCTACTCTTATCAAAATGCTTGGTAAAGATGTTTCTATTAATATCAAAGAGGAAAAAAGACCTCAAGCATCTGCTCAATTAGCCGCTGAAAATGTAGCAACTCAACTTGAAAGAAGAATTGCATTTAGAAGAGCTATGAAAAAAGTTATTCAAGGTGCTTTAAAATCAGGTGCAAAAGGTATCAAAGTTTCAGTTTCAGGAAGACTTGGTGGTGCTGAAATGGCAAGAACTGAGTGGTACTTAGAGGGTAGAGTTCCTCTTCATACACTAAGAGCTAAAATTGATTATGGTTTTGCTGAAGCACATACTACTTATGGTATTATAGGTATTAAAGTATGGATATTCAAAGGTGAAGTTCTTCAAAAAGGTATTCAAGCAGAAGCTACAGAAGAGAAGACTCCTAAGAGATCAAGATCAAGAAGAGGTGAATAGTTATGTTGATGCCAAAAAGAACTAAATGGAGAAAGCAACAAAAAGGTCGTAACCGTGGTAAATCTTTTAGAGCTAATAAAATTGAATTTGGTGATATTGCTATCAAAGCTGTAAGTGCTGGTAGAATTGATTCAAGACAAATTGAAGCATCAAGAATTACAATGACAAGAAAAATCAACCGTTCAGGTAAAACTTGGATTAGAGTATTCCCTGATAAACCAATTACTGCAAAGCCACTTGAAACAAGAATGGGTAAAGGTAAAGGTGCTGTTGAGAAATGGGTTATGAATATAAAGCCAGGTAGAATTATATTTGAGATGGCTGGTGTAGATGAAAAATTAGCTAGAGAAGCTTTAACACTTGCTTGTCATAAATTACCTTTTAAAACTAAGATAATTACACTAAAGGATAGTAATGAACTATACTGATATTCAAGAGAAAAGCGAACAAGAGTTGCTAGAGATGTTAAAAGAGAAAAAGTTAGAGCTTTTTACTCTTAAAGCAAAACAGAGAACTATGCAACTTACAAATACTAGTGAATTAAGAATTGCTAAAAAAGATATAGCAAAGATTAATACAGCATTGACTGTAGCAAGGGGTTAATAATGCCAAAAAGAGAAATACAAGGTACAGTAATAAAGATAGCAGGTGATAAAACTGCTACTGTTTTGGTAGAAAGAAAAGTCCTTCACCCAAGATACCATAAAACTGTAAAAAGATTTAAAAAATATCTAATTCATGATGAGAATAATCTAATTAGTGAAGGTGATACAGTGAGTGCAATAGAGTGTCGTCCTCTATCAAAAAGAAAAAAGTTTAGACTTCTAAAAGTACTTTCTAAAGTTGAGAAGGGAGAGTTAGAATGATTCAAGGTTTTACAAGATTAACTGTAGCTGATAACAGTGGTGCAAAAGAGATTATGTGTATCAAAGTTTTAGGTGGTTCTAAAAGAAGATATGCCTCAGTTGGTGATGTTATTGTCGCTTCTGTTAAAAAAGCTCTTCCAACAGGAAAAGTTAAAAAAGGTAAAGTTATTAAAGCTGTTATCGTAAGAACTAGCAAAGAGATTCAAAGAGAAAATGGTTCTGTAATCAGATTTGATGATAATGCAGCAGTTATTATTGATGATAAAAAGAACCCAATTGGTACTCGTATCTTTGGTCCTGTTGCAAGAGAAACAAGATATGCAGGATTTATGAAGATTGTATCACTAGCACCGGAGGTTTGGTAATGGCAAATAAAAAGTTTAAAATCAAAAAAGGCGATGAAGTTTTAGTAATTGCTGGTGATGATAAGGGTAAAAAAGGGGAAGTTCTTCAAGTACTTCTTAAAAAAGACTCTGTAATAGTAGCTGGTTGTAAAATGGCTAAAAAAACTATTAAACCAAATGAAGAGAACAAAGAGGGTGGATTTTCTAATGTAGAAATGCCTATTCACATCTCTAATGTTAAAAAAGTAGAGGGTTAATATTATGAGTAGAATGAAGCAAAAGTATTTAGATATTGTACCCGCTCTTAGAGAAGAGTGTGATATTAAAAATGTTATGCAAACACCTAAACTTGAAAAAATTGTAATTAGTGTTGGTGCTGGTGAAGAGGGTAAAGATAATAAGTTAATCGCTAATATGAGAGAGACTATATCTTTAATCGCTGGACAACAATCTATTATTGTAAATGCTAAAAAATCTGTAGCTGGTTTCAAAGCTAGAGAGGGTGCGCCAAGTGGTATCAAAGTTACTTTAAGAGGTAATCAAATGTATAACTTCTTTGATAAATTAGTATCAATTGCACTTCCAAGAGTAAAAGATTTTAGAGGAACACCTAGAAAAGGTTTTGATGGTAGAGGTAACTATAACTTCGGTCTTCAAGAACAACTAATGTTCCCTGAAGTTGAGTATGATAGCATTATCAAAACACATGGTATGAATATTACAATTGTAACAAGTACAGAGAATGATAAAGAGGCGTTTGCACTTTTAGAAAAATTGGGTATGCCTTTTGCAAAGGGGAAAAGTAATGGCTAAAAAATCAATGATAGCTAAACAAAAGAGAACACCTAAGTTCTCTTCAAGAGCTTATACAAGATGTACAATATGTGGAAGACCACACTCTGTTTATAGAGATTTTGGAATTTGTCGTATATGTTTAAGAAAGATGGCTAATGAAGGTCTAATCCCAGGTATGCGAAAAGCAAGCTGGTAATTTAAAGGAGTAAAAGATGATGACAGATATAATTGCAGACTCTCTTACCCGAGTAAGAAATGCTGCACAAAGAAGATTAGATACAACTACTCTACTTCACTCAAAAACAATTGAGGCAATAATTTCTATTCTTGTGGATAAGAACTATTTAGAGAGTTTTAGCGTAAAAGAAGATGGAAATAAAAAGACTATAGTTGTAGTTATCAAATATGATGATAATGGTTATAGTGTAATTAATGAGGTTAAAAAAATCTCAAAACCTGGTAGAAGAGTTCACAAAGGTAGAGATGATATCCGTTCATTTAAAAATGGATATGGTACTTTAATTGTATCAACTTCTCAAGGTGTGCTTCCAAATGATGAAGCATTCAAACGCGGCATCGGCGGCGAAGTAATTTGTAGTATTTGGTAGGGGTGATTTATGTCAAGAGTAGGTAAAAAACCTGTAGTTATTGCAAATGGAATAGAAGTAACTGTTGATGGTACTGTAATCGTTGCTAAAAAAGGCAATATTGAAAAAAGATTAGAGACACACGGTAGAGTAGGTGTTGGAATTGAAAATAGTGAAGTAACTTTTTCAAGAATAGGTGATTCTAAAGAGAGTTCTGCATTTTGGGGAACTTATCGTTCACTTCTAAATAATATTATTATTGGTCTTGATAAAGGTTTTTCTAAATCACTAGAGATTAATGGTGTTGGTTATAGAGCTGCTGTTAAAGGTAAAGTTCTTAATCTTCAACTTGGTTTCTCTCATGATATTGATTATCCAATTGCTGATGGATTAGAGATGAAAGTTGAAAAAAATATCATCACAATCAGTGGTACAGACAAACAATCAGTAGGTCAAGCAGCTGCTGAAATCAGAGACTTTAGACCACCAGAGCCGTATAAAGGTAAGGGTGTGAAATATACTGATGAGCATATCATTAGAAAAGCTGGTAAAGCAGCTGGTAAGTAAGGGAGCGAATAGATGTTAAAAAGTATTCAACGAAAAAAAAATAAACTACGCGCTCAGAGAAAAGCTAGAATTAGAGGTAAAGTATTTGGTACAGCTGAGCTACCAAGATTATCTATTTTTAAATCAAATAGATACTTCTATGCACAAGCAATAGATGATAACACTGGTACAACTCTTTTAAGTGTTGATGGTCAAAAAGCAGGACTCAAAGCAAATAGAGAAGATGTTAAAGTTTTGGGAAAAACTTTAGGTGAAGCTTTAATTGCACAAGGTATTACTACTGTTGTATTTGATAGAAATGGTTATCTATATCACGGCGTTGTTGCATCATTTGCTGATGCACTTAGAGACGCTGGTATTAAGTTATAAGGAAGCATGATGGAAAATATTAACAGAGAAGATTTTGAAGAGGTAATTGTAAATATTGGTCGTGTTACTAAAGTTGTAAAGGGTGGTAGAAGATTTAGATTTACAGCTCTTGTAGTTATTGGTGATAAAAAAGGTACAATTGGTTATGGTTTTGGTAAAGCAAAGGAAGTTCCTGATGCTATCAAAAAAGCAGTTGATGATGCCTTTAAAAACTTAGTAAAAGTAAATATCAAAGGTACTACAATTGCTCATGATATTGAACATAAGTTTAATGCAAGTAGAATAGTATTGAGACCAGCTAGTGAAGGTACAGGGGTAATCGCAGGTGGTGCGGCTAGACCAGTATTAGAACTTGCAGGAATTCAAGATGTTCTTAGTAAATCAATTGGTTCAAACAACCCAAATAACCTAGTAAGAGCTACAATTCAAGCACTTACAAGAATTAAATCGTAAGGGATAGGAATGTCATTACATAACTTACAACCAGCACCAGGTTCAACTCGTAATAGAAAAAGAGTTGGTCGTGGTCAAGGTTCTGGAACTGGTAAAACAGCTGGAAGAGGTAACAAAGGGCAAAAGTCTAGAACAGGTTACAAGAGAAAAAGAGGTTTTGAAGGTGGTCAAATGCCACTTATGAAGAGAACTCCAAAAGTTGGATTTACTTCAAGAGTAGAGAAACCTTATGCAATTAATGTAGATAAAATAACTTCTATAGCATCTCTTGATGAGATTACAGTTGAGAGCATCAAAAGTGTTCACAAAATGAAAAGCAATGTAACTAGAGTAAAACTTATTGGTTCAGGTGTAAAAGATTTAGCATCAAAAATCAAAGATGAGTTAGTTACAACAAGCGGAAAATAGCATGGGTAATGCTTTAACTCAGAAAATTCTAATAACTTTAGGGTTTATTTTCGCATATAGAGTTTTAGCATATATTCCAGTCCCTGGTGTTGATTTGGGTGTTATCAAAGAGTTCTTTGATACCAACGCCAATAATGCCCTTGGACTAGCTAATATGTTTTCAGGAGACGCGATTAGTCGTCTTAGTATTATCTCTTTAGGTATTATGCCTTATATTACAGCATCTATTGTAATGGAACTTCTTGCTGCAACATTCCCAACTCTTGGTCAGATGAAAAAAGAGCGAGATGGAATGCAAAAGTATATGCAAATTATTAGATATTTCACAATATTAATTACTGTTGTTCAAGCAATTGGTGTATCTATGGGACTACAATCACTTACTGGTAAAGCAGGACAGAGTGCTGTTATGATTGACCCAACTATGTTTACAGTTATTGCAACATTTTCTATGCTAAGTGGAACAATGTTACTTATGTGGATTGGTGAGCAGATTACTCAAAAAGGTATTGGTAATGGTATATCACTTATTATCTTTGCTGGTATTGTATCAGGTATTCCATCTGCGATTTCAAATACAGTTCAAGCAGTTAATGCTGGAGAGATGAGTTTCTTGGTTATTTTAGCAATTCTTGCTATTATGCTTATAACAATTTTGACAATTATTTATGTTGAACTTGGTGAGCGAAGAGTACCAATTAGCTATTCAAGAAAAACTATGATGCAAAATCAAAATAAAAGAGTAATGAACTATATACCAATTAAGGTAAACCTTTCTGGTGTAATTCCTCCAATTTTTGCAAGTGCAATATTGATGTTCCCTCTTACAATGCTTCAATCAAGTAAGAATGAGACATTAGTAGCAATAGCTGATATTTTAGCACCAGGTGGATTAGTATTTAATATTATTACATTCTTACTTGTTATATTCTTTGCATTCTTTTATGCATCAATTGCATTTAATGCCAAAGATATATCAGATAATCTCAAAAGACAAGGTGGATTTATCCCAGGTGTTAGACCAGGGGAGCATACCAAAGAGTTTTTAAATGAGGTTGCTAGTAGATTGACAACAAGTGGTTCTGTATATTTGGCTATTATTTCAACTGTACCATTTGTATTTATTAATACTATGGGTGCTAGTTTCTATTTTGGTGGGACAGCAGTTCTTATTATTGTTCAAGTTGCACTTGATACAATGAGAAAAGTTGAAGCACAAAGAACAATGAATCAATATAATACTTTAGGTAATGTAGGTCTATAATGGCGATACCATTACGAAAGCCAAACGAGATTGCTAAGCTTAAAAAAGCTGGTAATCTTGTGGCACAAACACTTCAATATTTACAAGATAATGTTAAAGCAGGTATGACTCTTAAAGAGATAGATAAGATGGGTGAAGATTATCTTCGTTCTCTTGGTGCTATTCCATCATTTAAAGGTCTTTATGGATTTACTGGTTCTGTTTGTACTTCACTTAATGAAGCAGTAATTCATGGAATACCTGATGATAAAATCATTAAAGATGGTGATATTTTAGGACTTGATATCGGAAGTAAACTAGATGGCTATTATGGTGATGCTGCCATTACAATGCCAATAGGTGAAATTAGTGATGATGATAAGAGACTTATTGCATGTTCAAAAGATGCCTTATATCATGCAATTGATTCTATTAAAGTTGGTATGAGATTTAAAGAATTATCCAAAATATTAGAAGATTTTATTACTAAGCGAGGATTTGTTCCATTAAGAAATTTTTGTGGACATGGTATCGGTAAATTACCTCATGAAGAACCAAGTATTCTAAACTATCTTGAGGGTAAACCTAAACAAGGTCCTAAGATTAAAAATGGAATGGTATTTTGTATTGAGCCTATGATTTGTCAAGAGAGTGGCAATGAGGTAATATTAGAGGATAAATGGACAGTTGTGAGTGAAGATGGATTAAGAACTAGCCATTACGAACACCAAGTAGCGATTATAGATAATAGAGCTGTTATTTTAACAGAGTTATAGTAAATTAGGAGATAAAATTTATGGCAAAAGATGATGTTATAGAGATTGATGGAAAAGTGGTTGAGGCATTACCAAATGCAACATTTAGAGTAGAGTTAGAGAATAAGCATATTGTACTGTGTCATATCGCAGGAAAAATGAGAATGCACTATATCAAAATACTTCCAGGAGATAAGGTAAAAGTTGAATTAACACCTTATAGTTTAGATAAAGGTAGAATTACTTTTAGATATAAGTAAAATTTAAATTACTTTTAGATATAATTATCACCCTTAATATATTTTAAGTGTTAAGGGACTGCGTGAAGAACTTTTGCATAATTGACACTGATTATTCAAGAGTTGGATTATTAACTTCAATAATCTACGCAAAATAAGTGTAAAAATAATGCAGGAGCGACCAATGAAAGTTAGACCATCGGTTAAGAAGATGTGTGATGATTGTAAAATTATCAAACGAAAAGGTATCGTAAGAGTGATTTGTAAAAATCCAAAACATAAACAGAGACAAGGATAGATATGGCTCGTATAGCAGGTGTAGATTTACCAAAGAAAAAGAGAATGGAATATGCTCTAACTTATATTTTTGGTATCGGTCTTACAACATCAAGAAAAATTCTTGATAAGACGGGTATTGATTACAATAAAAGAGTATATGAACTAAGTGATAGTGAAGCAGCTACAATTCGTAACGAGATTCAAGATAGCGTTATGGTTGAAGGTGATCTTAGAAAAAAAGTAGCTATGGATATTAAAGCCTTAATGGACTTAGGTAGTTATAGAGGACTTAGACATAGAAGAGGACTTCCATGTAGAGGTCAAAAGACTAAGACAAATGCTAGAACTCGTAAGGGTAAAAGAAAAACCGTTGGTGCGGCATAATAACAAGGGTATAATAAATGGCTAAGAAAAAAGCAAAAAAGAGTATTGCAAAAGCTGTTGTATATGTTGCAGCAACTTTTAACAATACAGTAATTACAGTTACTGATGAGATGGGTAATGTTATAGCTTGGAGTTCTGCAGGAGCATTAGGTTTTAAAGGTAGTAAAAAATCTACACCTTTCGCAGCAACAGAAGCAGTAGCATCAGCTATGGAAAAAGCAAAAGAGAACGGTGTAAAAGAGGTTGGTATCAAAGTACAAGGACCTGGTTCTGGTAGAGATACAGCAGTAAAAGCAATTGGTGCAACAGAGGGAATTCGTGTTACATCTTTAAAAGATATTACACCACTACCACATAATGGTTGTAGACCACCTAAGAAGAGAAGGGTATAATAATGGCAAGATATAGAGGTCCTGTTGAGAAACTAGAAAGAAGACTTGGCGTTGATTTGGGACTAAAAGGTGAGAGAAGACTTGCTGGTAAAAGTGCTTTAGAAAAAAGACCTTATGCTCCAGGGCAACATGGTCAAAGAAGAACAAAAGTTAGTGAGTATGGTCTTCAACTTAGAGAGAAGCAAAAAGCTAAATTTATGTATGGTGTGAGCGAAAAGCAATTTAGAGCATTATATAAAGAGGCTAATAGAAAAGATGGAAATACAGGTAGTATTTTGATTGAACTATTAGAACAAAGATTAGATAATGTTGTTTATAGAATGGGATTTGCTACAACTAGAGCATCTGCTAGACAATTTGTAAATCATGGTCATATCTTAGTTGATGGTAAGAGAGTTGATATTCCATCATTTAGAGTTAAAGCTGGTCAAAAAATTGAAATCAGAGAAAAAAGCAAAGCTAATCCACAAATCGTGAGAAGTTTAGAACTTACAAACCAAACTGGTATGGTTGAGTGGGTAGATGTTGATAAAGATAAAGTATTTGGTATCTATACAAGAGTACCTAAAAGAGAAGAAGTTTCTATTCCTGTTGAAGAGCGTTTAATAGTTGAGCTTTACTCTAAATAATTCTAATTAAGGCTGATTATGAGAAAAATAAAACTTGCACCATTTATGCCAACAGAGGTTGAAGTTAATGAAATCAGTAATAGTAGAGCAGAGATTATAGCATACCCATTTGAGAGTGGTTATGCTATTACTTTAGCTCATCCATTGAGAAGATTGATTTTAAGTAGTTCTACAGGATATGCACCAATATCTGTTAACATAGAAGGTGCTTCTCATGAGTTTGATAGTATCAGAGGTATGCATGAAGATGTAGCTGTTTTTATTATAAACTTAAAAAATATTCGTTTTAAGATTAAAGATGATGTAGATAGGGTAGAGGTAAATTACTCTTTTGAGGGACACAAAGATATTGTGGCATCTGATCTTAATAATGATATTCTTGAAGTGGTAAATCCAGATGCTCATTTAGCAACTCTAAATGAAGATGCTCAAATTAACTTTAGCCTAGTAATAGCTAAAGGTATAGGTTATGTACCTACTGAAGACCTTAGAGATGAAGTTGATGAAAATAGTATAGCATTAGATGCTTTCTTTACACCTGTTAAAAAAGCTAATTATAAGATAGAGTCTGTATTAGTTGATGATAATCCTAACTATGAGAAGATAGTTTTTGATATAGAAACAGATGGTCAAATTGGTTCAGTAGAGGCATTTACTAATGCTTTAGAGGTTATGAATAAGCAACTTTCTGTATTTAACGGTGTGTTAGATGTAGATATTGCAGTAGTTCAGTCAAAAAAGACAAGTGATGATAGTGAGCTAAAAGATTATCTAAAGAGTATAGATAGTTTAGGGCTAAGTGCTAGGTCATTTAACTCGCTTGATAGAGCAGAGATTAAGTATCTAGGTGAACTAGTACTTATGGATGATAATGATATTAAAAATATCAAAAATTTAGGTAAAAAGTCACTTGATGAGATTACAGAGTGTTTAGTTAGCCAAGGTTTTGGTCCTGACTTTGACCTTTCTGATTCATTGAGAGTTACCTTAAATAAAAAGTTTGAACAATTAAAAATTATAAAGGATACTCATGAGGCATAAGCATGGATACCGTAAGCTGAATAGAACATCTCAGCACAGAGCGGCACTTCTAAAAAACCTTTCAATAGCTTTAACAACTAGCGAAAGAATTGAAACAACTGTACCAAAAGCAAAAGAGCTTAGAAAGTATTATGAAAAATTAATAACAAAAGCACTTAATGAGGATACTCTAAATGCACACAGAGCAATTTTTGCAATGTTGCAACATAAAGAGAGTACAAAAAAGATAATGAATGAAATCGCACCAAAGTACAAAGATAGAAATGGTGGATATACAAGAATTATCAGAACTAGAATAAGAAGAGGAGATGCTACATCTATGGCAATCATAGAGTTAGTATAATCTTTTTACCTCCTTTATTCCCACAACTTTGTGGGGATATTTAAATACTTTCCATCTCAAACAGATTATCCATATTAAATAAAACTTATTTTTATTAGACTTTAGCTAAAATAGTAGTAATTTAATAATATTGGTAAAACTATGGGCTAACTCATAGAGATAAAAACTCTATATTTGTACCTGCTAAAGAGGTATTTAAAATCATGGAGTTGGCACTTTCCCGACTTCGCCCCAAACCTTCCTTAAGCAACGACTAAATCCCCACCCACTAAGGAAAGTTGAAGCTCTAAAATATTGTAGTGCCTAGCTAAATCTATATATCATTCTACTTTAAGCTAAACTAGGCTAAAATACGAATAATAAATAAAATCCTAAAAAAGAGAGTTCTTTATGTTTGTAAGAGTAAAAAAAACACCAAATAGTCCAAGATGTTCAGTACAGATAGTAGAGAGTTCTCGCGTAATGGGGAAAGTTAAACAGACTATTGTAAAACATATAGGGATAGCTCAAGATGAT
>JAMOOX010000015.1 GCA_027065045.1 Campylobacteraceae bacterium
TTAAAGCCTTTTGCTTCAGCTTTTACCCAACTTGAACCACCTTCTCTAAGTCCAACTACTACTTTTACACCACTATCTCTAAGGTTTTCAGCGTGAGCATGTCCTTGAGAACCAAAACCAATCATTGCTACTTTTTTACTTCTAATTAGTTCTAAACTTGTATCTTTATCATAATAAACATTTAATGCCATATATATTTCCTTACTTCATTTTTAAAAATTTAGGGATTATAACCAATTATAGCTTAGGATTAAAGATTTAATGGGTAGAATATAATAAAATTGTTTGAATAACAATAAATACAATAGGAGCTTTAAATGTTAGAATCTTTAAGTGAAATACTTCAATGGTGGCATTGGATTATTCTTGGTATTGTATTTATGATAATAGAAATGATGACATTTACACTCATTTTTATTGGATTTGGTATTAGTTCTATATTAGTTGGTATTGTTGATTTGTTTTTTCATATTAATATAAATATACAACTATTTATGTGGGGATTTTTATCTATATTCTCTATTACTATTTGGTATAGATTTTTTAAAATTAAAACAGTATCAAACTCTGGTCAATCTAATAGTATGATGGATATGAAAGCTGTTGTGATAGAAGAGATAACTCCTAATGATAGGGGGAAAGTAAAATTCAATATTCCACTACTAGGAGAGAGGATTTGGGAAGCAATATCTCAAAATCAAGAAGATTTAAAATCTGGTACAGTAGTAAATATCATCAAAATAAAAGGTCAAATATTATTAGTAGAAGAGAGTAAATAAAAGGAGATTTTATGGAATTACTTGTAATTTTAATTTTTTTAATTGGAGCAATTATATATACTTTATATATTGGTGTAAATATGGTACCTCAAGGAGAAGAGTGGGTTGTAGAGAGAGTTGGTAAATTTAATAGAACTCTAAAACCTGGATTAAATATCATCACACCTTATGTAGATAAAATTAGAACTAGAATTGATACTAGAGATTTAATATTAGATGTAGAGAGACAAGAGGTAATTACTGCTGATAATGCTATAATATTGGCAAATGCTATCGCTTTTGTGCGTGTTACTAATCCTGAAGAGGCTATTTATGGGATTGAAGATTATATGGAGGGGATAAGACAACTTATTCAAACATCACTTAGGGCAATTATTGGAGAGTTTACACTTGAAGAGGCTTTGACACATAGAGATGAGATTAAAGATAAACTTAAAACTCAAATAGCTGATGTTATTGTAGATTGGGGAATTACAGTTAAATCTGTAGAGATTCAAGATATTATTCCAAATGAGACAATGCAAGAGTCTATGGAGAAACAAGCAGCGGCAACAAGAGAGAGAAAAGCTATGGAGACACTAGCAGAGGGTAAAAAAAATGCAGCGATACTAGAGGCACAAGGTAAGCTAGAAGCGTCAAAACTAGAAGCAGAAGCACAAGTTGCATTAGCAGATGCATCAGCAAGAGCTATTGAAGCAATTAGCGATAAAATTCAAGATAAAGAACTTCCTGCAATGTTTTTATTAGGTGATAGATATATTGATGCACTAGAACATATTAGTGTAAGTGAAAATGCAAAGTTTGTAGTATATCCTGCCGACCTTCAAGGAGCTATCAAAGGTATGCTAGGAAATACATTTAAATAAATCTACATATTTTTATGCGACTCATCATGTTGGTGAGTCCAATTAAGCTTACCACCACCTAATAGATGAAAATGTAGATGTTTAACCTCTTGTGCGCCATCATCTCCATTATTTGTAATCAATCTATAACCACTCTTATCTAAACCTAATTTTTTAGCAATTTGTTGTGTAAATGTAGTTAATCCTGCCATAACAGTTGGATTTACATCTTGAAAACACTCAACATGAGCTTTTGGGATTATTAATACATGAATTGGTGCTTTTGGATATAAATCATTAAATGCCAAAAAATCATCATTCTCATCAATTTTATTACTTGGTAATTCACCCTCTACTATTTTACAAAATATACACATTTTTATAATCCTTTTAATTTTATTAGTGATTATTCCAAATTATATATTAAAGTTTGTTAAAATCAGAAAATTTTAAGCTAACTTATCGTATTATTGATGATAACTTATAATTAATTTAAACAAGGAGTATAGTTATGAAGAATTTTATGTCAAGTTTTTTCTTTATCAGTGTTATGTTTTTAAATAGTTGTGGGGGTGGAGGTCGTACTGCTACAACTGTAGATAATATAATTTCAGATATTAATAGCACTATATCTAATGATAATACTGTTGCTGATAAAAATGATACAATAATAGATGATACAACAAATACAACGACAAATGATGATAATATCACAAAAGATGACTCAAATACTACTACAAATAGTGGAATTTATATAGCAAAGTCTAGTGAATCTACAAAAGATATTTATAAATTCTTTAATCATCCAATACTCTATAATGGTAAGGTATATACAAGATTATTTAGACTTTATAGTTTCAATGTTGATACTGGTATGAAAGTAGTAGAGTATGATTTATCCAAATTTACATCTGATACCTCTCTTGATACTCTTTTAACCAAAGAGATTTATGCTAATACTCAATCAGCAGAGAATACAAACTCAAAATTTAATCAAAGATATTATAATTTATTAGAGATGGATAACTCATTATATTTTTCTATTTTACCAACAAACAAGGATATAAAGAGTCAAAGTGGGCGTATTAAATATGATTTAGTATCTAAAAATATTGACTATACCATAGATACAGACCCTCTACAAGGAGAAAACTATGATAAAACTTTTGATTTAACAAGAGGGTGGTTTATACCATTTAGTAGTAATCAATATATCGCTACAATAGAAGAGGCAGTTGCTAGAGTAATTTATCCTGATAGCGGTGCATCTTATAAATATGGTGGAAGAGATTATCTTAGTGATGGTGCTAATAGTGGGCAATATAGTGATGGAGTACCACCTGTTGCAACTAATTCAAGTTTTATATTTGCTTCTCAAAAAATGTATAGTGTAGAGATTTTGGCAAATGATGCTTATGTTGAATATGGCAAAAGAAATTATAGTACAGACCCAGAGTATATTGAGAGTGATGTATTAGAAGACTTCAAAGCACTCTATAGTGGTACAAAAGAGTATATACTTGCAAATTATAGTGGTGGTGGTTCAGGTTTAGGTACTCCTGAACTTATCTTAGATGGAAATTATGTATATAATATTGCAAAATTAACTTATGATAATAGTGATGGAAATAGTATAAATGATTTATATCTACTCAAATATGACCTAAAAGCAAACCTAAAAGAGATAGAACTTTTAGAAGAGGGTATAGATGTATTTAATCTATTTTTTGCTTATCAGCCATATAAATATGGAGATAATATAATCTTTAAATTTGCAAAAAGTGATTATAACTATATATATTCATATAATTTATCTACTAATAAATATAATTTCAAAATACAAATAGGTACAAAAGAGTTAGCTGGATATATGAAAAGAGATACAGCAGTTACAAGCTATATTATCACAGGAGATACTATAATTTTACCAGAGTTTATAATGTCTAAAACACAAGTACAATACTCTACTTATATTGATTTAGTATTTAAAGTATTAGATATTAATACAGGTAGTGTTATCAAAACTCTTACTCACCCATATTTAGAGAATATGAGATATGGAGATGATAGTATAACAGTAACAAGTAGCTTATCAGATGATTCTAGCGCATACTTTTTTGCAGAAAAGTCTAGTAAGAGTGCCACTGATAAACTAATAATCAAAATAGACTCTTCAAATAATAGAGTTCAAAAATCAAAATACCGTATGGATAACCAACATACTGGCGTAATTATAGATAAATAGAGTGGATATGAAAAGAATAGTATTTATAATATTAATTGCATTTGGATTATTGGGGTGTAATAAAAATATACCAATAGAAAAAAAGAGTATAAAATCTACTAAAGTAACC
>JAMOOX010000016.1 GCA_027065045.1 Campylobacteraceae bacterium
TGTAGATATTGCTACTTTAGATGATAAAAGAAAGATAATTTATAACTGTTTATCTGCATTAATTGAGATAAAACTTGATAAAAATAAATCTTTGAGTGATTATAGAGAGGCTTTAATTATGCTTTATAGAGAAGATGTTTTTGATATTTCTATTAGTATTATGCAAACAAAAGAGATTTTTTATGGTCTTGATAGTTGTGGTTTGGATTTGAACTCTTTTAAAACTCATCAAGCACTGTTGAAAGAGTATCAAAAGGTTCAAGAGGCAAAAAGGAGTATAATATAAAAAGAATAATAGATAAACTAAATAGAGATATACATCTCAAAGAGCTAGTAACAGGTAGTTCTATTACTTTTATATTCAAAATTATGGGTTTGTTGATAGGGTATTTATTAATCTTTTTAATATCTAAACGATATGGTAGCGAGGGGGTAGGGATATATACTCTTACTATTAGCATTGTTACAATATTATCAATTATTGCATCTATGGGACTTAATCTATCAATTTTGAGATTTATAGGGGAGTTTCAAGATGAGAAAATCAAAAAACTAAAACTTCTTTATATATATTCATTAGAGATAGTAACTATATTATCTTTGATTATCTCTTTTAGTTTATACTATTTTGCCTCTTATATTGCTACTAATATTTTTGGTAATGATAACTATAAACTAGCTTTGGAGATAGCATCATTTATTATGCCTCTATTTGCATTATCTAATATTAATATAGAGTATATTAGAGGATTGAAGCATATCAAGGTTTCAGAGTATCTAAGAAGCTTTAATCGTCCATTTATTAATATAATATTACTCTATTTTGTAGGGTTTTATATTATGGATATGTTATTGCCTCTATATACATTAGCTATTGCTATTATTATCACTATACTATTATCAACTATTTTTATTATTAAAAGTATAGGTAAAATAGTGTATTGTAGTTGTGATGAGTTTAATAGGAAAAAATTAATTAAAACATCTCTGCCTATGATGTTCTCTATCTTAGCAGGGTTTATAATGGGTGATTTGGGTATTTATATGGTGGAGTATTATATGCCTACAAGTAGTGTAGGGGTGTTTGCTATTGCTATGAAGTTATCATTTTTAATTAGCATTATCCTTATTACAGTCAATAATATATCAGCACCCAAATTTTCAGAGCTTTATTGGAGTGGAGAGAGGGGTAAACTTCAAAAGCTTATTACTCAATCATCAAAAATGATATTTTTACCCTCACTTATAATTGGTTTTATTATAGTAATATTTGCAAAAGATATTCTGTCTATATTTGGAGATGAGTTTATAGGAGGTGTAGAAGTATTATATCTTTTAGTAGCATCTCAACTTATTAACTCATTTACAGGTTCTGTTGGGATACTGCTTAATATGACAGGACATCAAAAGGTATATAAGTATATTACTCTTACGGCTCTATTTATATCTATAATTTTATACTATTACCTTATTCCAATATATGGAATTATTGGTGCAGGAGTGAGTGCAATGGTTGGTTCTATTATAATAAATCTTTGGGCTATGCTTTATGCTAAAATAAAATTAGGATATACTACATATTATAATCCATTTCAAAAGGCAATTAGATGACACTACCAAATTTTATGATTGTAGGGGCTCAAAAATCTGGGACAACTACACTATATGATATATTGGCACAACATAGTGATATATACCTATCCTCTACCAAAGAGTCTAAATTTTTTGTAGAAGAGGAGAAGTATAGTAAAGGAATAGAGTTTTACTCAAATGAGTATTTTTCAAAATATAGTGGGCAAAAGGCAATTGGTGAGATTGACCCAGAGTATATATTTTTTGAAGATGTACCACAGAGATTGAGGTATGATATATCCAAAGATTTAAAACTGATATTTATACTACGAAACCCAGTAGCTAGAGCATATTCACACTATCTTATGACATATAAAAGAGGTTGGGATGAACTTAGCTTTGAAGATGCGATAAAAGAAGAACCACAAAGAATGGAGAAAGATTTCTTTTCTAAACATCATCAAAGTTATATAACTAGAGGATACTACTCAAAACAAATCAAAAGATATTTAGAGTACTTTCCAATAGAGAATATGCAATTTATTATTATGGAAGATGATTTTATAGCCAACAAAGAACAAACTATCCATAAACTCCTTAAATTTATTGATGTCAAAGCAGATAAAAATATTGATATTTATAAAAAGAGTAATGTAAGTAGCCAACCAAGGTTTAAATTTTTAAGAGATTTGATATTTAAACCAAATGGAGTCAAAAAACTATTAAAACCACTTATTCCATTTCAAAAGGTTAGATATTTTATTTTAATGAATATTTTGGATAAAATCAATCAAAAACCACAAAAAGATAATAAACTAACAGTAGAACAATCAAAAGTAATTTATGAAAAATACTATAAAGATGAAATTAAAGAGCTAGAAAAGTTATTAGATAGAGATTTAGGGAGTTGGTATGCTAGTTACTCCTAAAGTTTATGTAGTTTTACTCAATTACAAAGGCTATCAAGATACGATTAGAGCAGTAGAGAGCTTAATAGCAAATGATTATCCAAATTACCAAATTATAGTTGTAGATAATGATTCACAAGATAACTCTCTATCAAAAATTAGCAGTTGGGCAACCTCTCAAAATATACCAAATCAAATTTTTAATCAAAATGATAATATAGATAATAATAAATTAACACTTATTCAATCAAATAGTAATGGTGGCTTTGCAAAAGGAAATAATATTGCTATTAATCATATTATAAAATGGAATGATTATAGATATATATGGTTACTAAATAACGATACCCAATCAGCCCCAAATACGATAGCATCTCTAGTATATCGTGCTAGAGAGCTTAAATCTCAAAATATTGGAATATTAGGCACACCAATTATTATAGATAATCAAAGAGATAGACTCCAAAGTATTGGTGGTGGTAAAATTGAGGGATTTTTTAAACATATCAATGAATTTGAAAGACATCAAAAAATAGATGTGATAGATAAATATAAAATATATAAAAAAGATAGATTTAATATGATAAATGGAGCAAGTTTTTTTATCACACGCAAAGTAATAGAAGAGGTAGGACTCTTAGATGAGAGCTATTTTATGTATGCCGAAGAGACCGATTATTGTTTGGAGGTATATAATAGAGGATTTAGTATGGATATAGCATCAGATACTTATATATATCATAAAGGAAGTGCAAGTGTAGGTAGTAGCTATGCACCTTTTGTTGATTATTATTTTACTAGAAACTCTATTAGATTAATCAAAAAGTTTTTTCCAAATAGATATTATATATATACTCCATATATTATTTCCAAAAAAATTATAAAAAGAATTATACAAAAAAGGTTTTCTAATATTAAATACCTATTAATTGCAGGTAAAGATGCAATAAGTAATAATATGGAGATTAAAAATAAAAAATTCTTTACCAAATAATATATACCCTTAAGATAAGTTGTAGTATAATGACATATACAGTTATACTATAACGAAAAGTAGAAATCACTTCTATTTTTATAATCTACATAAATTCAACTCCATTAAATACTACAAGGAAACTTATTATGCATAAATTATATGCGATTACCATAATTACAACAATTCTAACCACAACTACAATCTCTGCAAATGATACAATATACTTAGCAAAATCTTTTTATAAGAATAGAGTATTGGACAAAAAATCACATAAAAGATTTAAAATGTCAAAAGAGATTAGAAATATTAATAAAAAAAATAAACAAAGAAAGAGAAAATCAAATAATAAAAAGAGTAGATATGCAAAAGATATAGTTGCATAATCTCCCTTGACAAAAGAAGATAATTTCGTTATTTATAATGTAAGTAAAATCAAAAAGCGAAAAGAATTTACAAATTTCACAAAGAAAAAGCGAAAAACACTTGACAAAAAGAAAAAGAACGGCTATAATA
>JAMOOX010000017.1 GCA_027065045.1 Campylobacteraceae bacterium
CCCCTTTTTTCATTTCTTATCTAATTTTACTCTTTTTTAGATTAGAGTTATTTTTTAGTTGTTTGTTTTCCTTGGGGTATTATATAACTATACATAAAGAGCTTATCAACAGAGGTCTAATAGATGATTTAGATATAGATTATGATGATTATACGACTGATTTTAATATAGATATACTTGGTGATAATTATGATTAAAAGAAAAATTGATTATTTATAAGTTGGTTGCGGGAAAGGGATTTGAACCCCTGACCTTCGGGTTATGAGCCCGACGAGCTACCAAACTGCTCTATCCCGCGACATTTAAATAGGTGGATGGGGTAGAGGGATTCGAACCCCCGAATGGTGCCACCAAAAAGCACTGCCTTACCGCTTGGCGATACCCCAACATCCTGTTTAGGTAGGCAGAATTATAGCAGAGTTTTTTTTATTTGTCAAGTCTTTTTGATAAATTTCTCAAAAAAATTTATTTATTAGTAATTAAGGGTATAATTTGACTAAAATTAAGAGATAATAAAAGGTATATTAATATGTCAATAGAAGCGATAAAAAGAGTTGAAGTAGCCATTGAAGAGATTAAACGAGGGCGAATGGTGATAATGATGGATGATGAGGATAGAGAGAATGAGGGTGATTTGGTTTATGCCTCTACTTTTTCTACTCCTGATATGGTCAATTTTATGGCTGTTGAGGCTAGAGGATTAATATGTACTCCAATTTCAAGAGAGATAGCTAATAGACTAGAACTTAATCCTATGGTAGATAAAAATGACTCTAACCATACAACAGCTTTTACAATATCAGTAGATGCTACTGATGCTACTACAGGGATTTCTGCTTATGAGAGAGATATGACTATTAAGTTGTTATCTTCTAATATTAGTAGGGCTAGTGATTTAGTTAGACCTGGGCATATATTTCCATTGATTGCAAAAGATGGTGGGGTATTGGTACGAACTGGGCATACAGAGGGGTCTATTGATTTATGTAAGTTAGCAGGTGTAAATGATTGTGCTGTTATTTGTGAGATTATCAATGATAATGGAAAGATGGCAAGAAAAGATGATTTGGATATTTTTTCAACAAAACATAATATGCCAATAGTATATATTTCAGATATTGTAGAGTATAGATTATTAAATGAGAAACTTATTACGAAGATTTCAACAACTCAAAAAGAGATATTTGGTACAAAAGTAGAAGAGATAGTATATCAAGACCACATAGGAAGAGAGCATAAAGCTTTGAGCTTTTACAAGACTCATAGTAGTGATAATGTAAAGTTTCATAATATAGGACTTGATATTGATTTAATCTTAGAGCCTTATAAGTTTGAACTACTTACAAAATCTATTGATTATCTTAAATCTAATGGTGGAGTATTAATATTTTTAGATACCAAAACAATCTCAAAAGAACAAGCAAGAGAGTTTGGAGTGGGGGCTCAAATAGTCAAAGATTTAGGGATTAAAGATATTAAACTACTTACAAGTAATAAAGATACAGAGTTCGTAGGACTTAGTGGATTTGGGCTAAATATTGTTGACAAAGTTCTTATAGATTAATTATGAAACAAATTATTATATTAATCTTTTTTATTTTTAGCTTGGTTAATGCCAAAGAGTATCAATTTTTGGAAGATAAAAATGTACAAAACTTTATCAATAAAATGGTAATAAAACACCATTTTGATAGAGTCCATTTAGAGTATCTTTTTAGAAATGCCAAATTAGATAGAGATACTCTTGCTAGATATGTAGGCAAAAGAAAACCAAATACAACAGATGGTAGCTGGGTAAGATACAAAACTAAACTATTAGATGATAAAAGTATAGCCTATTATAAAGAGCAAAAACAGAAATATATAAGAGTTTTAGAAAAAGCAAGTAGAGAGTATAAAGTGCCAATTAATATTATAGTTGGATTTTTGGCTATTGAGAGTAAGTTTGGTAAATATAGTGGTGATTATAGTGTATGGAACTCACTTGTTACTTTAGGATTTTTTAATAATAGAAAAAGAGGATATTTTTATAGTGAATTAGGCGAATATTTGCTATTTTGTAGAGAACAAAACTATGACCCTCTAATACTCAAAAGCTCTTTTGCAGGAGCTATGGGAAATGTCCAACAGATGCCATCAATCGCTAGAAGATTTTTGATAGATTATAATAGAGATGGCAAAAAAGACCCATGGAGTATGGCAGATGCTATTGGTTCTATTGCTAAGTTTTTAAGAAGTAAAAATTGGGAATATGGTGGAGATATAGCTATTCCATCTAATTTTAAAGGTAGGAGATATAAAGGGCTTAGAGTAGGATATAATAAAAAATATTCTATTAAAGAACTTGAAAGATACTCTATTAAACCAATAAAAAAATTTAATAGAGATTATGCTTATCTATTAAAATTAAAAGATAAAACAAAAGATGAGATATGGCTAGGTGATAAAAACTTTAGGATAATTACAAGATATAATCCAAGTACAAATTATGGTATGGCTATATTTAAAATATCACAAGAGTTAAATAATTAAAGTATGGTTGATTTTATCCAAACTAAAAACAAAATTAGTCCTAGAATTACTAAAAGGCGAGAAGACAGTAAACGAGATAGCAAGTGAGAATAATATAATACCAAAAAACCTAAAAAACTGGAAAGATAAATTCTTAGAAAATGCAGAGTTAGCAATGGAACCAGCAAAAGCAGTTGGAATTTAAAGCAATATAAGCAATATAAGCAATATTCTATAGTTTAAATAGCTTATTTTACTATTGGATTATATGTTTTAAACAAAATAAAATATATAAAGTTGTAAAATATTAATATTTAAATAATATTTTACATATGAGTTTTTATATACTATATAAGCGATATCCAAGCTTATGTAGTAGTTAATTAAACTTTTTTAAACAAAAAATAATAAGGTAGCTTGAACCTTATACATGACCTTATTCTTGCGAATATGGCGTATTTAATCAAGAGGTTACATAGGTATGGAAAATTAAGTTTTGATAAAGATGTAAATAAAAAGTGTTAATTATATTTTTCTTAATCAAATTATATCTCCATACTCAAATATATTTGCTATTTTAATCTATATTTGTATAAACTGCTTGAACATCTTCATCCTCTTCAAGCTGTTCAATAATTACATCAATCTCTTCCATCTGCTCTTCTGTTAATGGAATGGGAGTATTTGCTACTCTTTGAATTTCTGCTTTTTTTAGTTCTAGTCCTTGCTTCTCTATCTCTTTTGATAAATTTCCAAAATCTTCATAAGAGGCATATATTGTAATGCTTTCATCATCTTCTTCAATTTCTTCTAGTCCAAAATCGATAAGTTCAAGTTCAAGTTCTTCTATATCTATACCCTCTGTTTTTGCTAATACAAATACAGATTTTCTAGTAAACATAAAATCTAGCGAACCATTTTGTAGTGATTCTGCTTTATTTTTTTTGAGAATATATTTGATATTTGCTACTGTTCTTGTAGTATTATCTGTGGCACAATCAATAAAAAGAAGCACACCATGAGATGCTTTTCCCTCATAACTTACCTCTGATATAGTAGAAGCATCTTTTCCACTTGCTCTTTTAATAGCTGCTTCAATATTATCTTTTGGCATATTTTGTGCTTTTGCATTGATAATTGCTGTACGAAGTTTAGGGTTCATATCAGGGTCTTCACCACCATCTTTTGCAGCCATAGTAATGATTTTACCCAATTTTGGGAACAGTCTTGACATTGCCCCCCATCTTTTCATTTTAGATGCTTTACGATACTCAAACGCTCTTCCCATTTATAAATCCCTTTGAAATTTTTATATCATTATATCATAAATACCAAAATTTAAAATTTCTCTTTTTAATCTTAATTCTATCTCTTTTAATATCTACTCTTGCACTTATAGCTATAAATGATTTTCTATCATTAATTATAATATTACCAATATCATTAC
>JAMOOX010000018.1 GCA_027065045.1 Campylobacteraceae bacterium
CTCCATATATTTTCTATACTTATCTGTACCAAATCTTGAATGTAAATCTTTAGGATTTTTAGTTTTGAAGTTTCCAATATTATGTTTATATCCATTTTTACCTCCAAAACTCCATAAAGCACCTTGGATTTTACCACCCTCTGTTGCCATAAGTGAGTTCATTTGAGCATTTACTTGATTAGGATGACACATACCACAAGTATTCTCATTTATCCATGGGCTTGTTGGTGAGGGATAGAACTCTTTTGGACCTTTATTGGTTTTAAAATACTCAATTGTTCCACTATGAGCTTCATCTTTAACCATTTTAGATGGATTACCACCATGACAAACTATACAGTCATTTCCAATATTACCTGATTTCGCAGAGATTTTGAGTATCTCTTTCATCATTTTAGAGTGAGGAGAGCGAATTTTTTCTATACCATTATGACAAGTAGCACAACTATTATCCCCTGCTAAAACTATATTTGTAATAAATATAAATAGTAAAATCAATCTTTTCATACATCATATCCTTAGAATTATATTTTTTATAATATTATAATGTTGATTAATTTTTACTTATTAAAATATTATTTATATCTACATTAGCTTTTAATAGATTTATAACTATTTCAATTTTTCTTCATTTGGGTATGGTGATGAAAATAAATTTTCTTACAAGTATCACCAAACTCTTTACTTCTTTTTTACTTTTGTAATATTTTACTCAAAAGATTTAAGCCTCCAAGTAATTATATCCTTGCTACTCTCTATCTTATCTTCAATTTTATCATCTAATTTATATAAAAAATCTATCTTAGTTTGGGCTTCAATATCATCAATAGTTGTTACAAATTTTCTTAATGGTTCGTACCCTTTTACATTTTGAGGTATTATAAAGGCTAATGATTGTGGTTCTTTGCCTTTTTTGACTCCTATATATATCTTATAAAAGGCATCAGGAATTTCTACTCTATCGCTACTTGATAGTTTTTCTATATTTTTATCAAATATTGGACCTGTAAATACCCATACTTTATCAAATAGTTTTGTAAAATATTTTACCTCTATCCCTTCTAGTTTTCTCCAAATTCCTCTGTTTAATTTGGCTTTTTGAGGGGTGATATTGCTCATTAGAAATGTACTAAGTTGGGCATTTTTACCATATAATCTACTAATGGCATAGTTTGGTGCTAGGTGTCCTCTATCATATCCACTACGAGTATAATCATCATGAGTAATTTTGGTGATGGTTCTCCAATCGCTCTCAAATTTATCAGGTCTTTTATATTTTTTGGAGTCTTTGGGAATGGGAGTTAGTTTATATGTTACCCATAATGGATTTCCTCTATAATCACTATAACCTAGCATAAAATCACTATTTCTAAATACTCTTGTAAATGTATTTGGATTTAGGCTACTACTATTTGGCACTCCCATATATACCATATTTGGGCGACCTATAAATATCTCATAGAATGGTAAAAATATCAATGGTATTGATAACCATATAGATACCTTTGGATATTTTCTCATTAATCTAAAAAGTTTTGCTCCTATTTTTAGGAGATTTATTATTTTTTCTATTTTCATCTTTAATAATCTTTATATTGTTGTTTATGTTTATCTTTTTTGTATCTACCACTATTTTTAAGCTTTTGAAGTCTATTAAGGTTGGCTAATTCTACTTCTCTAATATCTTCTAATACAAAATCTTCTGCTTGTGATTTTTGATATAGAGTATTAATATAACTCTCCATCTCTTTGTGATGAGTTGTATATAACTCTACTGCTTTTAATTTCAAAAGAGATTTTTGTAGGTTATTAAATCTATTTATAAATTGCTCTTGTGAGCTATTTTCATATCTTAGCATCTTGTAGAGATTTTTGGTAATCTTCTCAAGATGTAAAATATACTTTTGTCTATGAAACTTATCAATCTGTTTATCGCTATATTGAGTATATGCCATTGTTTCTCTATGGGTATATTGTTATTGGAGTTTGTACTTTTAGCACACCCCATAAAATCTCCATCGCACCTTTTGTAATTGCGATACAGCCGTTTGTCCAATCTTTAGTGAGTGTGTAGCTATCACCTCTACCATCAGAGTTCCATAATGGTTGAGAGTGTATTGTTATACCTCCACCAATTCTTACTCCACTTTTTCTAGCTCGTTCTCTATCCTCCTTGTCAGGGTATGATATAAGTATAGAACGGAAATATTTACTATCACATTTTTTACGAATTGCTTTATATCTACCTATTGGTGTTTTAAAATCTCCTTGGACTAGCTTATGACCTTTTGGATTTTTGCCAAGAGATATTTTAAATCTATATATAACTTTACCATTTTTATATAGTTCCATAGTCCTACTAGCTTTATATACGCTAATCTCATCTACAATATTAGCCATATTTAATTCAGATGAAGTCCGTAGTTCTTTATTACAAGCACTTGTTGGATATAGACCATTTTTACCATTTACTTTTGTACCTTTTGGCATATCTATATTATTACTTACACAACTACTTAAAAATATTAATATAATTATCCATAAATATCTCATTTAAAATCCTTTTTATTATTATACATCTATAGTATAATATCATTATATATATAAAGTCAAGATAATAATAATGGAGTAGGTAAGTGAAAAATAGAGTATTAATAATTGGTGCTGGTGGTGTAGGTAGTGTGGTAGCTCATAAGTGTGCTTTAAATAGTGAAGTATTTGAAGATATTATTTTAGCAAGTAGAACTATTAGTAAGTGTGATAATATTGCTCAATCTATAAAAGATAGATTTGATATAGATATTCAAACAAGAACTATTGATGCTGATAGTGTAGATGATTTGATAACTCTAATTAATGAACTTAAACCAAAGCTTGTATTAAATGTAGCTCTTCCATATCAAGATTTGACAATTATGGACGCTTGTATTGCTACCAAAGTAGATTATCTTGATACTGCTAATTATGAACACCCTGATACTGCTAAGTTTGAATACAAAGAGCAGTGGGCAAGGGATAAAGCATTTAAAGATGCTGGGATTATGGCACTTTTGGGGAGTGGATTTGACCCAGGTGTTACAAATCTATTTTGTGCTTATGCCCAGAAGCACTATTTTGATAAGATAGAGACTATTGATATAATGGATTGTAATGATGGAGACCACGGATATGCTTTTGCTACAAATTTTAACCCTGAAATTAATCTAAGAGAGGTATCTGCAAATGGTAGATATTGGGAAAATGGTAAATGGTGTGAGACAAAACCTATGGAGATAATGGAAGTTTGGAATTATCCAGAGGTTGGGGAGAGAGATAGTTATCTGCTATATCATGAAGAGATGGAGAGTCTAATCAAACATATCAAAGGGCTTAAAAGAATTAGATTTTTTATGACATTTTCAAAGAGTTATCTAACTCATATGAGATGTCTTGAAAATGTAGGTATGCTTGGGATTAAAGAGGTAGAACATAAGGGGCAGAAAATTGTACCAATGGAGTTTTTGGCTACTCTTCTACCTGACCCTGCATCACTAGGAGAGAGAACAACTGGCAAAACTAATATAGGAATTATAGCTACAGGTATCAAAGATGGAGTAAAAAAGAGAATTTATATCTATCAAGTAAAACAGCATGAAGATTGTTATGCCGAGGTTGGTTCACAAGGGGTATCATATACCACAGGAGTACCTGCTATGATTGGTGCTAAGATGATGATAAATGGGACTTGGAGAGATAAGGGAGTATTTAATATAGAAGAGTTTGACCCTGATATTTTTATGGAAGAGTTAAATAAAAATGGATTGCCATGGAGTATAAAAGAGTTAGTAGTATAAACTTTAGTCTTATATAATTAGAAGAACTAAAACTCCTATCAAACAAGGGATTTTAGTTTCGGTGTACAAAGACACCGATATACCTATAAATCACAATTTACTAATTTACTCTCTTTATACTCTCTACCCATCATTTTACAACCAGTTTTTACAACATTTTCTATTGTAAATCCAAATTTTTCAAATAGTAGATTAGCAGGGGCAGATGCTCCAAAGCTATTCATAGCTATTAGTTCATCAGCATATCTATAATACTCGGTAGCAACTCCTGCTTCAATAGCTAATACTTTTGTAGTTGGGTCTATTATGCTATCTTTGTACTCTTGTGATTGTTCGTTAAATAAATCAAGACAAGGGACAGATACAATATTAGCACTAATTCCAATTTCGTGAAGATGACAAGCACTTTGAAGAGCCAACATTACTTCACTACCACTTGCCATAATTGTAAGAGAGGCATTTTTTCTCTTTTTAAGTAAATAAGCCCCATTTGATACTTCACCTAACTCTTTTTTAGGTTTTAGAGTTTTAAGTTTTTGACGACTTAATACAAATCCATGAGGTGCTTTCATAGTAAGTGCTTTTTTCCATGCTTCTACATTTTCAGTCGCATCTGCTGGTCTCCAGAGATAGAAGTTAGGTAATGCACGAAATTGGCTAATATGTTCTATTGGTTCGTGCGTTGGTCCATCTTCTCCTACACCAATACTATCATGAGTCCATATAAAAAAGTTTTGGATACTTGTAAGTGCTGATATTCTTACACTTGGTTTGAGGTAGTCTGAAAATACAAAGAATGTAGCATTAAATGGGATAAGAGTACCATAAAGAGCTATTGCATTTGTGATTGCTCCCATAGCGTGTTCTTTAATCCCAAAGTATATATTTTTACCTTTTGGAAATGCACCCATATCTTTGAGGTCTGTTTTGTTTGATGGAGATAAATCGGCACTTCCACCTATAAAGCTTGGTACTGCTTTGGCAATAGCATTTAATATTTTACCATTACTATCTCTTGTAGCTACCTCTTTGCTATCGCTAAAATCAGGGTACTCTATTTCACTAAAATTAGGATTTAGAAGTCTATCTAACATTATATTCTGTTCTATTAATGGTGCTTCTTTTAGTGAGTGTATCCACTCTTTTTGTTTTCTCTCTCCATCTTCTATCGCACTTCTAAAACTCTCTAAGACATCTTCTGGAATATAAAATTTCTCATTTGGGAATCCTGCTTTAGATTTTGAAGCTATTATCTCATCTTCTCCAAGAGGCGCACCATGAGTATGATGAGAACCCTCCATTGTAGCACTACCTTTTCCAATTTTGGTATTTGCTATAATTAGAGTTGGTTTAGATGATTTTTTGGCACTATTAAAAGCATTATCAATCTCTTCAAAGTTATGTCCATCAATCTCCAAAACTTCCCAATTTTGAGCTTCAAATCTACCTCTTACATCTTCACTCCAAGCTATATTTGTATGCCCCTCAATTGTAATCTCATTGCTATCATAGATTAAAACTAAATTATCAAGTTTTAGATGTCCTGCTAATCCACAAGCCTCATAGCTAATCCCCTCTTGTAAATCTCCATCTCCACATAAACAATATACACTATGGTCTATTAATTTACTTGTTTCTGAATTTACTTGATGAGCTGTATATTTAGATGCCATAGAGAACCCAACAGCATTAGCAATACCTTGTCCTAATGGTCCTGTGGTAATCTCAATCCCATCTGTATGTCCATATTCAGGGTGTCCTGGTGTCTTAGAGTCTAATTGTCTAAAGTTTTTAAGGTCGTCCATTGATACATCATATCCCCATAGGTGAAGTAGTGAATATATAAGCCCCGTTCCATGCCCACCAGAAAATACAACTCTATCTCTATTTAACCATTTAGCATCTTTTGGATTATGGTTGATATGTTCGCTCAAAACTGTGGCAATATCAGCCAATCCCATAGGTGCACCAGGGTGTCCTGAATTAGCTCGTTGAACCATATCTGCTGCTAAAAATCTAATTGTATCTGCTTTTTTTTGTCGTAGTCTATTCATCTAATTTACCTTATTTAGAGTATATTTTTTGAAATTATAGCAAAATATTTATTTAATATCATATTTTTGTATATTTTTTTGAGATATAGATTGAATTTGTGAGGGGAATATTTGAATAAAGTTTGATTTGTTGTAAAGATAGAGATAGACTCTACCTTTATAACGATATAAGACCTATAAAGGTGTTACATTCTCTGCTTGAGGACCTTTTTGACCTTCTCCAACATTAAATGTCACTTTTTGACCTTCGTCAAGAGAAACACGACCTGGATTTTCTTGATTAACTTGTCTAAAGTGTACGAATACATCCTTACCACCATTGTCTTGTTGGATAAATCCATAACCTTTTTCGTCGTTGAACCATTTAACAGTTCCATTTAGCAATTCTGCCATTGTAATACCTTTTGTATAAAATATGCACTTCATTGAAGTGGAATCCAAATCGGGGGGAGTCTTTCGCGGAGAATAAATTTTTACTAACACACCAAAGATGAACTCTAACCTCATCTTTCATCGTTCTAATTATAGCCAACTTTATATAAAAGTATATATAATTTTATATAAAAAAGCACAATTCTTTTTAATTGTGCTTTTTTGACACACTTTATCTAAATTCCATCTACTCTTAATAGTTTTGTTTTACCTACCATTAAGTCAATTGTCATACCTATTCTTTTCCATACACTCTCTTGTCTATATTCAAGATTATGCTTAGCACATATCTCTTTGATAATTGGTTGAGTCTTTTGATAGAAGCTCAATGGCATATCAGGGAATATATGATGTTCTACTTGATAATTTAAAAATCCATGTAAAAAATCATTCCAATCACTTCCTGTCTTATAATTTACACTTCCCATAATTTGACGAAGATAAAACTCTCCATGTCCTTTATATGGTTCATTAAACATATAAATATCATCAGCAGAGTGATTTGGTACAATTACCAAAAATGAATGAAGATTTGCATAATATTCAGAAATTATTACAGCTACTAAAGCATTTAACATAGCATCTACACCTAATGGTAAAAATAGAGTAGGTATAACGATAAACTTCACTACACCATAAGGAAGATAATAATCCCACCAAAGCTCAAATCCAAAAGGAGTTCGTGGGTCAAATTCATAATCTAAAACCTCTTTTTTATTCTCCTCTTTTAGCTTCTTATTTTGTAATATTCTAAGTGTATTTGGTGCATAATATGTAAATTTCCAAGTACCTGCAAATATATATACAATAACTCTTCTTAGCCACATTGGAATATTTGATTGAATTAACCACTGCATATTTCGTTCCACATTATCAGGGTCATCTACCTCACCTAAATGATAATGGTGCATAATATTATGTTCATACATCCAAGCTTGTGGAGTAATCCAATCCAACCAATCTAACCATCTTCTACTACCATTAGCATAATACTTTTTCATATATTTTTCTGGGACATTAGGTACTTTATCATAAGCACCATGTAAAACAGGATGTGTAACATTAGCCCATCTCCCTACATTACCAATACCAATTAAAACCCCAGCTAAAATTATACTAATTCCAAAAAACCAACCATTTAAACCATTACTCCACATAAGTTCAATAATACTAATTAATAAAACTAGTCCATATCCACTAAAAGTAAAACTTCTACTCCAACTCTCCATTTTTAAAAGATGCTCAAAATCCTCTTGAGACGCCTCTCCTATAGAAGCCTTAGCATCTTCTATATCTTTTTTAAGAGCCTCTTTATCTACATCAGCATAATTAACATACTTACCCATATTCCTACCTTAACTATAATATATTTAGAAGTTATATTATAGTCAAGTAATGTTAAATTTATATAATAATAATACTACTTTGATGTAGAATTTAAAATTTTATCTTTTATCTCTCTTTGTAGTCTTGCGTTTTTTGGTTGTATTGGCTTTTTGTTTTTTTCTATTTCCAAATGCCCCAAAAGTTTTTTTGGGTTTATTTGCTACTCTTGCCCCTCTTTTCTCTTCTATCTTTGGAGTAGTAAATCCATCTACAAACTCTTGCGTTATTTTTTTGCCCAACATTTTTTCTATATCTCTAAGTGCTACTATCTCAGATGGAGAGCTTAAAAGTATAGCCACCCCCTCTCTATTGGCTCGTCCTGTCCTACCTACTCTATGAATATAATCTTGTATTACATGAGGAATATCATAATTAATAACTACATCAAGCCCCTTAATATCCAATCCTCTACAAGCAATATCAGTAGCTACTAATACCTGAACCCTACCCTCTTTAAACTCATTCAAAGCTCTACTTCTCGCCCCTACACTTCTATCTCCATGAATCTCTACACTCTTTAAACCTCTATCATTTAGCTCTTTGGTAATATTTGAAGCGATAGCCTTTTTCCTTACAAATAGTAAAACCTGTTTATAATTTCTTGAACCAATTAAATATGATAAAAGCTCTATCTTATCTTCCTCTTTTATCTGATATAAAACCTGTTTGATATTTGGTGTAACATCTCCCATTTTAGAAATCTCTATTGATATAGGTCGTTTTAACATCTGATGGCTAAGTACTTTGAGTGATGGCGATAGAGTAGCTGATATTAAAATATTTTGTCTTTTTGATTTAAGGGCTTTTAAAACCTCTCCAATCTCTTTTCTAAATCCCATATCCAAAGTAGTATCTGCCTCATCTAAAACCAGATAATTAACCCCCAACAAGTCTATATTATTAGCCCTAATATGCTCCACCAATCGCCCAGTAGTAGCCACCACAATATCCACCCCTTGCGATAATCTCTTAGCTTGTGCCGATATAGGCTTACCACCATATAGAGCAATAGAGCGAAACTCCAACGAACTACTATAAATTGAGATAAAATCAGCCACTTGACGAGCCAACTCTCTTGTAGGGACTAATATCAAAGCATCTATATAGTGTGATTTTTTATTTTTTTGACTCATCATCTCCAAAATAGGCAACATAAACCCTGCCGTCTTACCAGTACCAGTCTTAGCCCCTGCCAAAACATCTCTACCCTTTAAAATAGCAGGAATTAACTCTTTTTGAATATCTGTTGGCTTATCATAATTTTTAATACCATCAAGTAGTTTTGATGATAACCCCAATTTAGCAAAACTCATAAATCTCCTATTATAGACTTTTTGGAATTATAGCTAAATTTAGGGGAGATGTTGGTTTAATAAGTTCTAAATCTCAATAAATTCTATCATTACATATAGGATTAATTTTTAAAATTTAAAACTATCATCTCCTAACATGAAATTATCAAATTCTTTAACTGTTGTAAATTGAATAGTTTTTCCATACATAGAATTAATTCCAATTAAGCCACTCATTATCTCATCTATATTATCATAGGTAATAGTTCATCACATATTTTTTTAATCTCTTCTGCTCTCATTTTAGATATATCCCTTTGTGCAAATACTCCAAAAAGTGTATTAAGAGCTAAATCTACACTTTTCATAGGTGTAACAATAGGAGATAAAAACAATCATTATTATGAACACATTTTATTTTACTCTGCTTTTCAAATATTTGATATAACTCCCACATAATATATCTCTTATAACCCTACAGCATCTCTTAGAATTTCCATCTTAGCAGATGCTATCTTTTGGACTTTTTTAGCTCCATCATTTAAAATATCTTGGACTATATCAGGGTTACTTAGATAATATTCTCTTTTTTCTCTTGCTTGGGCAAACTCTTCCCAAATAAGCTCTTTTAGGTATTTTTTGAAGTGTCCATATCCCTCTTCTCCTGATTTATAGCGAGTTTGTAGGGCTATTTTCTCATTATCATCTAAAAATAGTGATGCTATATTATATATATTACAATCTTTATGCTCTAATGATTCGCCTAGTGGGGTAGATGAGCTTATGATTTTATTACATCTTTTTTGTAATTTTTTCTCACTCTCCATAAAAATATCTATGGCATTATCATAGCTTTTACTCATTTTAGCACCATCTAATCCACTAATTGTGGCTACCTCATCATTGACTACATGTTGTGGTAGGGTAAATATCTCTCCATACTCATTATTAAATTTAGTAGCTATATCTCTTGTCATCTCAACATGTTGGATTTGGTCTTTTCCTACTGGGACTTTTTGGGTATCAAGTATTAAAATATCACTTGCCATTAATACTGGGTATGAGAATAGTGCATGGTTAGCAGGTATTCCTTTGGCTACTTTATCTTTGTAGCTATGTCCTCTCTCTAATAGTCCCATTGGGGTAAATTTGGAGAGTATCCAATATAGTTCTAGTACCTCTTTGACATCACTTTGAACCCAAAATGCTGTTTTGTTTGGGTCTATTCCAAGAGAGAGATAATCAATCGCTGCTTCCATTGTAAGTTGCTTTAATAGTTTGGCATCTTTTGATGTCGTAAGAGAGTGGTAGTTTGCTATAAATGTAAATAGTTCCTCTTTTTCTTGAAGTTCTATCATAGGTTTCATTGCACCAAAATAGTTTCCAATATGAAGCTTACCCGATGCTTGTATTCCTGTTAGAACTCTCATTAAATATCTTTCTCATCTACTAATGCCATTATAGCCTCTCTACCCATATAGAACTCTATATCAGCGATATTATCTCTAACCATTTTACAATCATCACTATTAGCAAATAGTACTACTTCAGCACCTTTATCAAATGCCTCTAATAGCATTTTACCAGCTTTATTATACATCATATTTGGATTTATATCCACTAAAGATTGTCCTATTGGTCTTCTACTACTATTAATTTTAATCTCATTAGCTACCTCTATTATACTCTTACTATCTCCATAATAGATAGCTATATTTTGAGAAGTAATATCTTTTACATCTATATCATTTCTCATTTTAGTTCTACATTTTGATTTTAATTTATCTATAAAAGATGCTTTGTGAGTATGTCTAATTTGAGATTTGATGCTCTCTATCTCGTTGCTATAATCAACTCCATCAAAAAATCTATTCTCATATTCACAAGAGTTGATACCATCAATATCTAGGCTAATAGCATCTAAGATAGCATCTCTATTTTTATCATTTATCATTCTTGAAGCCATTACAATAATAGCATCACCAATATAGTTATGTTCATAAATAAAGCTCTCTGAAGCATAATACATAGAGTATAATTTACTATACTCTTCTCTATCTTCATCTGTGGCAAACTCTCCTAATATCTTCTCAAAATTTGCCATAAAGTCATCATCATTAATAATTAATCCATTATTTGAACGATATTCAAGTATAGGTGTGATAGTAAGTTCATTACCTAATTGTTCCATTACAGTAGATAATTTCTCTTGTCCTGTAACTACCAAATCATTAACTCTAAAAACTAATTTAGAAGATGGATAACTAAAATCTTCATTTTGTAATTTAATAAATCCTAGAACCTCTTCTAAATCTATATTTTTATCATTTTTGTTAATCTCAAAAGAGAAATTTTTGTAATAAGGTAGATAATCTGTTTTTGCATTAAAGAAAAAAGCTCTAATATCTAACGAAATAGTGTTTGAAAAATCCATAATAAGCCCTCTGTTTTTTTATAATAATATTAGATAGATTAAAACATAATTTAGATTAAGATAATTAGTAATAGAAGTAAAAAAAAATTAAAATCATTTAGTTGTGTAAAAAAGAGTAAAAAGTATAACAAAGAAAGTTGCTTTAAATTAATTTGTGTATAATCACTAAAACTAAATAAAAGAGTGATAGAATGAAACAAGATTATACTCCAGATGATATATATATACCCTCTCCTAGTCAATTTGACCCAGATGAAAATGGACACTTTGGAATTTTTGGTGGTAGATTTGTACCTGAAACTTTGATGCCTGTATTAGAGAAACTAAAAGATGATTATAATAACATTAGATTTGACAAAAAGTTTTGGAAAGAGGTAGATTACTACTACAAAAACTATGTAGGTCGCCCATCATCTCTATATTTTGCTTCAAATCTATCCAAAGAGTTGGGGGCTAAAATCTATCTAAAAAGAGAAGATTTAAACCATACAGGTGCGCATAAAATCAATCATACAATAGCACAAGCCCTACTTGCTAAAAGACTTGGCAAAAAGAGAGTAATAGCAGAGACTGGTGCTGGGCAACATGGGGTGGCTACGGCTACGGTGGCTGCTCTTTTTGGGTTGGAGTGTGATGTATTTATGGGTGCAAAAGATGTTAAACGACAAGAGTTAAATGTATTTAGAATGAAGCTCTTGGGTGCTAAGGTTCATGCTGTTGAGAGTGGGAGCAAGACTCTAAAAGATGCTATGAATGATGCTATTAGACATTGGGTTACAAATGCTAGAGATACATTTTATATTATTGGGACAGTAGCAGGACCACACCCATATCCTATGATGATACGAGATATGCAATCAATTATTGGTTGGGAAGCAAAATCTCAAATATTAGATGTAGAGGGTGTCTTACCTGATAAGGTGGTAGCTTGTATTGGTGGTGGAAGTAATGCTTTGGGTATATTTAATCACTTTTTGGGTGATGAGAGTGTAGAGTGTATTGGAATAGAAGCAGGTGGATTAGGACTTGATAGCAAACATGGTTGTTCTCTTGCCAAAGGAAGCCCAGGGGTACTTCATGGACAACTTAGCTATCTTTTACAAGATGAAGATGGACAGATATTAGAAGCACACTCAATTTCAGCAGGATTAGATTACCCAGGTATTGGGCCAGAACACTCATTTCTCAAAGATAATAAAGTTGTAACTTATGATTATGTAACAGATGATGAAGCACTAGAAGCATTTGTTTGGCTTACTCAAAAAGAGGGAATTATACCTGCTTTTGAAAGCTCTCATGCTATTGGGTATCTTAAAAAGATGAAAGATATAAAGGGTAAAACTATACTTGTAAATTTATCAGGAAGAGGTGATAAAGATATGATACAAGCTAGAGAGATATTGAGTGATAAATTTGAAGATTAGATAACTAATACTTTTCATACTATAAATAGGTTTTATAGATAGTGTATAAAATATATTTTGATTTTTATCTATAGAGTTGTAGAGTTTAACAATCAAAATATATTAAACTAGTAAGTAGTAACTTTAGTCTCTTGTATATTTTATAAAACTTTATCCAACCCCATAAGTATTATAGCCATAAATAATCCACCAGCAACACCTGCTAAAATATCATCACCCATTACACCTAATCCACCCTCTACCTCTCTATCTATCCAACCAATAGTAGATGGTTTCCAAATATCAAATAGTCTAAATGAGGCGAAGCTTCCTACTACATATAGCTCATAAATATATGGAAAATCTAGCGTAATCATAGTGGAGTATGCTATCATTAGAGTTAGCCATATACCTGCTGTCTCATCTATTACAATCTCTTGTTGGTCATGGACTCCTGTAATTTTCTCATACTTATTAATCTCAAATATAGCTATAATAGTAATAGCAAATGTTAGCATAAATAGTGTCTCTAATCCCATATATTCTATTATTAATACCCCAAATGGAAGAGATGCTAAAGTCCCCATTGTCCCTGGTGCTTTTGGACTAAGTCCAGAGCCAAAAAATGTTAGAAATAGTTTTTGTAAATTCATATTACTCCTTTTAAATATCACTTGTATTATAGCTTTTTTTAACCAATAAAAGGATAAACTAAACTTATGAAAAATATTCCCATAATCCTAGCAATGATTTTAATTATATACTCTCCATTTATTGGGCAAGTTGATATAATACTTAAAGATATTTTAGATAGCAGTAGCATATCTTATCAAATCTTTTGGGAGATTAGAGTACCTCGTGTGATAGTTGGATTTTTTGTAGGTAGTCTTTTATCTATTGGTGGATTGGTATTTCAAAGTATATTTAGAAATTCTCTATCATCTCCATATACTCTAGGGGTGGCAAGTGGGGCATCTTTGGGGGTTGGGGTTGGTGTGGTTTTTGGATTTGTGGGTATGGGGTGGTTATTTGGATTTATTGGTGCATTATCTACTATTGTTATTCATTTAATTATATCTATGAAAATTCAAAGATATGATAGTAGTTCTATGCTTTTAGTTGGTATATCTTTGTCATTTTTTTACTCTGCACTATTTATGATAATATTATATATAAGTAATTTAGAGGAGAGTTATGAAATAATTAGATTTACAATGGGTTCATTAGAGAGTACTTTAAGTGATGCTTTGATATTATCTTATGTATCTATAATTATACTATTTATAGTTATATTTTTTAAAAAAGAGTTGAGATTTTTACTTATATCTCATCAATATGCTCTTTTAAAAGGTATTAATGTAGTTAAGGTTGATTATATACTCTTAATATCTATCTCTATTGGTGTGGGTGTAGCTGTAAGTATAACTGGGCCTATTGGGTTTGTAGGGCTTATTATACCTCATATTATTAGAGAGATATATCAAAAGAGTAGTGATAGGTTAATATTAGAGATATTTTTTTATGGTGGAATATTTTTGATTTTTTGTGATATGATAGCAAGAGTTGGTAGTAGTGATATACCAATAGGTGTAGTTAGTTCATCTTTTGGTGCGCCACTGATGATATATTTAATTTTGAGGAGATAAAATGGCATTAGAAGATAAGCAAAAATGGGACAAGAAATATAGCTCAACAGAAGATATAAAGAGTAATCCAATAGATTTGGTAAAGTATTATTATAAATTAGCTCATAGAGGATTGGCTCTTGATATTGCATGTGGGACGGGAAGACATAGTATATTTTTAGCTCAAAATGATTTTGAGGTAGATGCTCTTGATATTAGTTCTACTGCTTTAGAAAATATTCAAAACTGTGCTAATATATATCCTAGAGAGGTAGATTTTGATAACCATAAACTTACTACAAACTGTTATGATTTGGTAGTTTGTACATATTTTTTAGATAGAGATATAATAGAAGATATATATAATTCATTAGCACCAAATGGGGTATTAATCTATGAAACATTTCTATCTCATGAGAATAATCAATTTCAAAATGGTAAATTTCTACTGCAAAAAGGAGAGTTAAAAGAGCTTTTTAGAGATTTAGATATTATATTTTATGAAGAGTGGCTAGATAGTAAAGATAGCATAATCAACCATAAAGCATCTCTTGTAGGGGTAAAGAGGTAAATTTATATATAAAATAAATCAATATATAAGTCAAAATCATATATTATATTCTATGTTTAAATATAAAGAGGTAATAATATATGAGTAAAAAAGTCTTAGTAATAGGTGATTTGATGTTAGACCACTATTTATGGGGAAGTTGTAATAGAATATCTCCTGAAGCACCTGTACCAATTATAGAGGTCTCTCGTGAGAGTACTCTTCTTGGTGGTTGCGGGAATGTAGTCAATAACCTTAAAGCACTTGGTTGTAGTGTAGGGGTAATATCAGTTGTAGGAGAAGATAGTGTAGCTTTAGAAATTGAAGTCTTATTAAATCAAACTACAAATTATATAATCAAAGAAACAAATCGTAAAACATCCAAAAAAAGCCGTATAATTGCCTCTCATCAACAAGTTATTAGATATGATAATGAAACTATCAATAATATATCAGAGAAATCTCAATCCCTTATAATAGATAAACTTAAATCTATAATAGATGAGTATGATATAGTAATCTTATCTGATTATGCCAAAGGAGTACTTACAGATAATCTAACCCAACAAATCATATCTATTGCCAAAGATAAAAAAGTATTAATAGACCCAAAAGGTGATGATTATAGTAAATATAAGGGTGCTTATCTAATCACACCTAATAAAAGCGAAGCCAAAAAGATAACAAATATAGATATTATAGATAATCAAAGCTTAGGAGAGTCATTAAATATATTATCATCAATCGTAGAAGTCCCACTAATTACTCTAAGTGAAGATGGTATAGCCCTACTTCAAAATAATAAAATAATCACCAAACCAACAGTTTCAAGAGAGGTCTATGATGTTACAGGAGCAGGAGATACAGTAATAGCATCTATTGCTTATGCTCTCTTAGATAATAAAAATATTATAGAAGCGATAGAGTTTGCCAATCTTGTAGCAGGAGTTGTAGTAGGTAAATTAGGAAGTGCTACTGCCTCACTAGATGAGATAGAGGAGTATAAAAGCTCACTACACAAAAGCAAAATAGAGGCACACATCAAAGATTTTTCTCAAATATCAAAAGTAGTAGAGAGATTAAAAAAATTAAATAAAAAAATTGTATTTACAAATGGCTGTTTTGATATACTACACCGTGGGCATGTATCATACCTTGATACTGCTAAATCCTATGGAGATATACTAATATTAGGATTAAACTCTGATGATAGTATCAAACGACTAAAAGGCAAAAACCGTCCAATAAACACCCAAGATGATAGGGCTTATATATTAGCAGGATTAGAGAGTGTAGATTTTGTAGTACCATTTAGTGAAGATACCCCATATAACCTTATCAAATTAATCCAACCTGATATTTTGGTTAAAGGTGGAGATTATCATAACAAAGAGGTAGTAGGTAGTGATATAGCAAAAGAGGTAAGATTAGTTGATTTTATTGATGGTAAATCTACTACTCAAACTATTCAAAAGATTTGTAAGATTGAGTAATTTTATCCAAATAGCTCTCTCTCCACAATATCACATATCAAATGTCCAATTAAAATATGCACCTCTTGGACTCTTGGTGTAGTTTGTGATGGTACTTTAATAGTTATATCACAAAGTTTATCCATTTTGGATTTTTTTGCCCCTGTAAGTCCAATAATCATAATATCTTGTTTTTTTGCTTGTTTAATTGCTTTGATTATATTTTTGGAGTTTCCTGATGTTGAGATAGCTAAAAATATATCCCCATTATCTCCATTTGCCTCTATCTGTCTAGCAAATATATCATCAAATCCATAATCATTTCCTATTGCTGTGATAATTGATGTATCTGTGGTTAATGCTATAGCACTTAGGGCTTTTCTCTCTAAATAAAACCTACTTACAAGTTCTGCTGATATATGTTGTGCATCGGCTGCACTTCCACCATTTCCTGCTAGTAGTAGTTTATTTCCTTTTTTATAGGCTTTAATTAAAGATTTTGATACTTTGATAATCTGTTTGATTAATTTTTTATCTTTTAGAATATGTTGTTTGATATTAATAGACTTTTCTATCTCTTGAGTGATGTAGTTATACATTTGTTACCTTTTTATAAGTTCGGTTAAAACCGAACCTATTAACTATTTTTTGTTAGCCTCTGCTACGCTATCTTTAAGACCTTGTGAGATTTTAAACTTAGGTGCTGTATGTGCTGCTTTTGTATATGTTTTTGTAGTACCTGGTACCGTACCACTTTTCTCTTTTACCTCAACTGTTGAAAATGTTCCAAATCCAATTAGAGATATACTATCTTTAGCTTTTAGAACTTCTACAATAGAGTCTGTAACTGCCTTAAGTGCATTTTGAGCATCTACTTTACTATTAAAATCTCCACTCTTTTGTACTAACTCTACGAAATCTGCTTTAGTCATATTTGTTCCTTTATATTATAATAGAATTATTATATCATACTATATACTTATAAAAAGATAAAATTATATAAAATAGTGAATAAACCCCTAAAATAGGGTTAGTTTAGCTCTTTTTTAATACTGTTTTAGCCAATAAATTATCATTTTTCTTTCAAAATCATTAGATACCTACAGATAACCTAGCAATGAATTATCTATATATTTTAATTTTAATAGAGATTCCTAACACAAATTAGGTTCATTTCATATTTCATCTCATGTGAAGATATATTACTATTATGATAACTTAATACATAAGCTTTTTCCACTACCTCCATATGATATCCCCACCAAGCCCATTGCAATTCATAACTAGTTGTTCTATTACTACTCCAATAGCCATAAGGTATTTCGTTTAATTATGTAAACTCCTCATATACATGTTTAATACTAATTGGATCTAGAATAGAATTTAATTCACTAAAACTAGGCATTCTCCAATTTTCATAAGAGCTTAATTATAGCTCATTGCATTTATCATTTGAATTACTCCAGTTTAATGTTTCTAATTCAGTATTATTCCACATTAAAGATGTATTTTGATCTAGTATAGTTTTATTTATATCATCTACAAAAAAACGAGATATAGTAGTAGGTTCTGATAATTCTGAGAAATCACTCATTTTATCACAATCTGCAGTTCTTTCTCCAACTTTTAAAAAATAGTATTGTGTACTATTTTCTTTTTTTTCATCAATATAACTATTTGAATCATTACTACCACAATAGATAATATCATCTTTAGAAATATTATTATCTGATGAATCTTTTTTATATACACTATATAAAGCCTCTGATCATGCTCCACTTACTTTAGGAAACTCTATTTGAACACCATCATCTACTAATGATAATATAGGTTTATCTGGTTTTCCAATTTTATCAACAGGGTCTTCTGTAATTGAAATTGGTCTATGAAAGGCAGTATTAATTGTATAAAATCCATCTTCTTCTTTTGGGTTAGTTGGATTAAGTCCAATTTCTGTTGTCCACTCTGCAAAACCATCACATCTAAAATCTGTAGGTATTACATTACTATAAGGTGTATTATTTTTATGATTAGAATCCCAATCATAAATATATAAATTTAAGAATTCATAATCTGTATCTGCTTCAATAGCTTTTTTAGCTATTTTTTTAATGGTTTTTCTCTCTTTAAAAGTATAGTTTCTATTAACTGCTCTAAAATGCCCTAAATAAGAATAGAAGTAAAAATTACTAGCATAAGATTGATAACTTACAGTATTACCATCCATAGCAATAATAAAATGTAAATCAAAATTATCTTCATATTCATTGATAATAATAGCTGAGTGTCCATCTACAGTTCTTCCAAATCTTGTTCCAAAAGAACCAAAATTATTTATAACATTACTTCCTATTTTTGCATTTTCAATTTTATATTTATTCTCTGCAAATACACTTAAAGTTATAATTAGTATAATTAATAATATATTTTTCATAATTAAAATCCTTTTAAAGTATCTAAAATTTGAATAACACCATCATTTAGATACTCTTTGGTGCTTTTTCTTAAAATATCTGAATTTAATATATCTTTTGATAATTGTTGTAAGCGAATCTTAATATCACTTTTATCTATAGTTTTATTTTTTGGTAATTGATAATATAATTCATCTAAAGCAGTTGAACGAGTATCTTCATCGAATGTACTATTAGAAGCAATATCAACTAATTTTTTAAATCTATCATCTCTATTAGACTTAGCTAAATTTATTGTTATAGCAATAGATATTATATCTTTTTCTACAGGATGAAAATTAGAATTTGGTATAGTATTATAAAGCATATCCATTAATTTATTAATTACATAATCATCATTAATTCCAGTCTTAGCAAAGGCACTAATAAGTTTTATCTTTTTATTACCATCCATTTCACTATCCATATCCTTTTCAATCATTGCACGAGATTCATTTGGCTTAAATAGTGCAAGAATTTTGGCATAATATGTTTTTACAATACCATCTGATGATGGATATCTTTTCTCTACCTCTTCTG